>NZ_DBNGPQ010000091.1:0-88471 GCF_057122925.1 Umezawaea sp.
TCGGGACCAGCGACGCCACCGCACCGTTCCAGGGGTTTTGGAAGGCTCACCCTCCCCAACCACCCCCCGCTTTCTCAATCCTCATGTCCCGTTTCCCTTGTCAAGGCATCTTTCCAGCCTTGACAAGGGAAACGGGACATGGAGACACTGAACCGAGCGGGGGGAGTTCACCGCACCGCCTCACCCCACCCGTGCCCCAACCGCGTCAGTCCTATCGCGACGGTGCTCTCCGCTCCGACCACCCCAGCTCCAACGACCGGGCCAACCCCGGCGCCCCGACCCGCAGCACCGCCATCATCTCCGCGAACGTCACCACGTCCACGCTCATACCGGGGACCCGGTCGCGTCCAGGAACCGGGCGACCCTGGCGGGCAACCCGGCCACACCGCCGCCCACCAGCGGCGACCCGACCCCCACGGCCACCGCCCCGGCCTCCAGGTAGGCCGCGGCTTCGGCGACCCCCACCCCACCCACGGGCACGAACGGCACGTCCGGGAACGGCGCCCGCAGGGCCGCCAGGTACCCAACCCCACCCAGCGACGCCGGGAACAGCTTCACCGCATCAGCCCCGAACCCCAACGCCGTCTCCACCTCGGTAGGCGTCAACGCCCCCGCCAGGACCGGCAAGCCGGCCGCCACCGACGCCCGCACGGCGACCGTCGTGGCCGGGCTGACGGCGAACGTCGCACCGGCCGCCACGGCGTCGTCGACATCGCCGGGCGTTCGGATCGTGCCGACCCCCAGCCAGCCGCCCTCCGGGACCTCCGACGCCAGGTCCGCGATCACCTCCAGGGCGTCCGGGCTGGTCAAGGACACCTCCACCAGCCTCACGCCGGACTCGAACAGCACGCGCACGACCGCGCGCGCCTCGTCGCCCCGGACGATGGCCACCAACCGGTGGGTCGTCAGGGCCGTCGTGAAGCTCACCATTCCGCCACGCTCCCCTCGTCGTGCCGCCACGGCGGCGGCTGGTCTCCACCGATACTGCGCAACCGGCTGGCCCGAGGCCATCAAGTGGTACAGACCATTGACAAGGAGGGTGGTGGTTCAGCAGGCTGCGAACGGGGGATCGGCCCGACCGAGGAGGACGACGTGGAAACCCAAGCGTTCCGGGGAAGCCGATGGCGTCGGGTGGGCCGAGCCCTCGCGGCGGCGGCGCTCGTCGTCAGCGGGACGGTCGTGTGGACGGTCGGTGCCCAGACCCCGAACGTCGCCCAGGCCGCCGAACCCCTGAAGAGCATCGTGCCCGCACCCGTGTCGGTGCAGGCCGCGGCGGGTGTCACGCACACGCTGACCAGCACGTCGAAGATCTACACGCAGGCGGGTGACGCGCAGGCGCGCGCGGTCGGCGACTACCTCGCCGGTGTCCTGCGCCGGTCGACCGGTTTCGCCCTCCCCGTCTCCGACGCCTCCGGCACCCCGGCCGACGGCATCTCGCTGCTGCTCACCGGCGCCAGCGCGAGCGTCGGCGAGCAGGGCTACCAGCTCGACGTCACCGCCTCCACCGTCGTGCTGAGGGCCACCAGGGCGGCGGGGCTCTTCGGCGGCGTCCAGACCCTGCGCCAACTGCTCCCCGCGAAGGTCGAGGCCTCCACCGTCCAAACCGGACCGTGGACCCTGCCCGGCACCGCCATCCTCGACCACCCGCGCTTCGAGCACCGCGGCGCGATGCTCGACGTCGCCCGCCACTTCCACCCCGTCGCGTCGGTGAAGAAGTACCTCGACCAGCTCGCCCTGTACAAGGTCAACTACTTCCACCTGCACCTGACCGACGACCAGGGCTGGCGCATCGCGATCGACAGCTGGCCCAGGCTCACCGCGGTCGGCGGCAGCACCCAGGTCGGCGGCGGCGCGGGCGGCTTCTACACCAAGGCCCAGTACCAGGAGATCGTCGCCCACGCGGCCTCCCGGTTCATCACCGTGATCCCCGAGGTCGACCTCCCCGGCCACACCAACGCCGCGCTGGCGTCGTACGCGGAGCTGAACTGCAACGGCGTCGCGCCCGCGCTGCGCACGGACACGGCCGTCGGCTACAGCTCGCTCTGCGTCTCGAAGGCCGTGACCTACCAGTTCGTCGAGGACGTGATCCGCGAGATCGCCGCCATCACGCCCGGCCCGTACTTCCACATCGGCGGCGACGAGGCCCAGGCCACCAGCGAGGCCGACTACCAGACGTTCATGGACAAGACCCTGCCCCTGGTGAAGAAGTACGGCAAGCAGGCCATGGGCTGGCACGAGTTCGTCCGCACCACCACCGACACCGGTGCCGTCCCGCAGTTCTGGGGCACCACCACGTCCAACGCCTCGGTGGCCGCCGCGGTGGCCCGCGGCAACAAGGTCCTGATGTCCCCGGCCAACAAGGCCTACCTGGACATGAAGTACAACGCGAGCACCCCGCTCGGTCTGGAGTGGGCGGGCCGCATCGAGGTCCAGGACGCCTACGGCTGGAACCCCGGCGCCTACCTGAACGGCGTGGGCGAATCCGCCGTCCGCGGCGTCGAAGCTCCACTGTGGACCGAAACGATCGTCACCTCGGCGGACATCGAGTTCATGGCCTTCCCGAGGCTGGCGGCCATCGCCGAACTCGGCTGGTCGCCGTGGTCCACGCACAACTGGGACCAGTTCAAGCTCCGCCTGGCCGCCCAGGGCCCGAGGTGGTCGGCCCAGGGCATCAACTTCTACCGCTCCACCCAGGTCCCCTGGGAAACCACCACGACGACGACCACCACCACGACCACCACGACCACCCCACCGGGCACCTGCCCGGCGGCCTGGGACCGCGCGAAGGTCTACACCGCGACCAACGTCGTCTCCCACAACACCCGCAGGTGGACGGCCCAGTGGTGGACGCAGGGCGAGGAGCCCGGCACCACCGGCGAGTGGGGGGTGTGGCGCGACAGCGGCGCCTGCTGAGCCCGCGGCCGTGAGCGGCCCCCCGAACCGCTCACGGCCGCTTCCCCCCGGTGGTGAGATGGGACGCATGACGCGCATCGAGATCGACGGCCGCCCGGCCACCACCGACACCCTCGCGCACCCGGCGACGTCCACCACGGGCAACTTCACCGCCGTGCAGGTCCGGGACCGCAAGGTCCGCGGTCTCGACCTCCACCTGGTCAGACTGCGAGCGGCATCGCGCGAGATGTTCGACCGAGACCTGGACACGGACCTGGTCCTGGCCCACGTCCGCCACGCCCTCTCGGACGACGTGGTCGACGCCTCCCTGCGCGTCTACGTGTTCCAGCCAGAGGACGAGCTGTCCATCATGGTCACCGTCAACCCGCCCGGCGAGCCCCCCAGCACCCCACAACGCCTGCGCTCGGTCCCGTACACCCGGCCGTTCCCGCACCTCAAGCACCTGGGCGGCTTCGCGCAGGCCCACCACGCCACCCTGGCCCGCCGAGACGGCTACGACGACGCACTGCTGGTAACCCCGGAGGGACTGGTCACCGAGGGCACCACCACCAACATCGGTTTCTTCCAGGGCGACACGGTCGTCTGGCCAGACGCCCCACTCCTGCTGGGCGTCACCATGCAACTGATCAACGCCGCACTACCAACCCCACCACGCCTGGCCGAGATCCACCTGGAAGACCTACCGCAGTTCGACGCCGCGTTCCTCACCAACGCCAGGGGAATCGTCCCGGTGAGCGCGGTGGACGACCTGGAGTTCCCCGTGGACCAACATCGCCACAAAAAACTGGCAGACGCCTACAACACCACCCCGTGGACCAGCCCATAACCACAAACAGGCAGCGAGGGCCTTCTCGAACCACGGCCATTTCACGCGGGGACCCGCCCCCCACCTTGTTGATCGGTTAGGCCAACGCCTCTGCCCGCAAGCCCGATCAAGCGGCAAATCTAGAAGCCCCCGAGTCACATCGGCCGATCCGCTGGAACCGACAGCTACCGAGCATCCCCACAAGCCGCGGCCCGCTCCAACAGCAGGGCCTTCTCCCGCCCGTTCCGGGTGAGCCCGGCAGCCCGCTCGAACTCCCCCCGAGCCTCCCCCAACCGCCCCAACTTCATCAGGAAATCCCCCCGCACGCTGGGCAGCAGGTGGTACTTCTCCAACGCCCCCACCGCCACCAGCTCATCCACCAACTCCAGCCCGGCGGCAGGCCCGAAAGCCATGGACACGGCCACGGCCCGGTTCAACTCCACCACGGGTGAGGGCATGATCTCCCCCAACACGTCATACAGATCAGCTATCCGCCCCCATTCCGTCTCCTCGGCGGTACGGGCCCGCGCATGACAGGCGGCGATGGCCGCCTGCACCGCGTAGGGCCCACCCCCGCCCAGCTCCTCGGCCCGCGCCAGAGCCGCCAACCCCCGCCGGATCAGCACGTGGTCCCACCGCCCTCGGTCCTGGTCGAGCAGCAGCACCGGCCGCCCGTCCGCGTCCACCCGCGCGGCCGACCGGGACGCCTGGATCTCCATCAGCGCCACCAGCCCGTGCACCTCGGCGGCATCCGGCACCAGCCCGGCCAGCACCCGCCCCAGCCGCAACGCCTCGTTGCACAGCGACGGCCGCAGCCAGTCGTCCCCCGCGGTGGCCGAGTACCCCTCGTTGAACACCAGGTACACGACCTCCAACACCGACGACAGCCGGGAGGCCCACTCCGACCGGGTGGGCACCTCGAACGGCACCTCGGCCTTCGCGAGCGTCTTCTTGGCCCGCACGATCCGCTGCGCGACGGTCGCCTCGGAGGTCAGGAACGCGCGGGCGATCTCGTCGGTCGACAGCCCGCCCAGCAGCCGCAGCGTGAGGGCGACCCGCGCCTCCGTCGACAGCACGGGGTGGCACGACACGAACACCAGCCGCAGCAGGTCGTCGTCGATCTCGGGCGCGTCCTCGACCTCCGGCGCGGCCCCGAGCGGGTCCAGCTCGTGCCCCAGGACCTCGACCTTCTTGCGGAGGTTCTGCTCCCGCCGGATGAGGTCGATGGCCCGCCTCTTCCCGGCGGTCATCAACCAGGCGCCGGGGTTGCGCGGGACACCCTCGACCGGCCACTGCTCCAGAGCGGCCAGCAGGGCGTCCTGCGCAAGCTCCTCGGCGAGCCCGACGTCCCGCACGAGCCTCGCGAGCCCGGCGATGACGCGAGCAGATTCGATCCTCCAGACCGCGTCGACCGCGCGGTGAGCCTCCGAAGCCGTCACAGCCACTGACTACCAGCACCCGCGACGACCACGCAAACGACCTCGGGGCCGGAAGCCGCCCCGGCCGCCCTACTGCCCCAGCTGCTCCCGCAGCGCGTCCTCGGCCGCCCGCAGCTCCGGCGTGAACTCGTCGCCGAAGTCGGACGCCTCGAACACCTGCCGGATCTCGACCACCGAGTCCTCACCCTCGAACACGGGCATCCGCTTGACCCACTCGACGGCCTCGTCGCGCGACTTCACGTCGAGCAGCCAGAAGCCCGCGATCAGCTCCTTGGTCTCGGTGAACGGCCCGTCGACCACGGTCTTCTGGTCGCCCTTGAGGTGCACGCGAGCACCCCTGGAGCTGGGGTGCAGACCCTCACCGGCCAGCATCACACCGGCCTTGACCAGCTCCTCGTTGAACTTGCCCATGGCCGTGAGCTGCTCCTCGGTCGGCATGACGCCCGCCTCGGTCTTCTCGTCGGCCTTGATGATCACCATGAAACGCACGACTGCTCCCAGGTTGTCGGTGGCCGGGCCTTCTCCCTGCCCACACCACTGCGTCGAACGGGAGCGACCCGGATCGACACGTCCGCCGGATTTTCTTCAAGAACTTTTCGCACACCGCTGACCTGCGAAAACGCCAACGGCCGGATCGCGGTGAGGCGATCCGGCCGTTGGCGGCTGTCAGTAGCCGGGCCTGGAGGCGTTCTTCGCCTTGCGCACGGCGCTGTCGATCTGGTGGTGGTACTTCCCCTTGGTCTGCCGGTCGAGGAACGTCCCCGCCTGGTCGGCGAGTCTGCTCACCTTCTCGGGGTTCTTCTGGGCGTACTTCTTGGCCGCGGCAGCCGCCGTGGCGAGTACCGCGAGCTTGCGCATCATGGCCATCCGCTCATCCCTTCGACGTCCCTCCAACGTCCGGGGGTGCCGCGAAGGTTCCCCGAGCGGTCCGCGTCACGCCCGCTCGACCAGCGCGGCCAGCCCGTCCAGCACCCGCGCCAGCCCGAACCCGTAGGCGAACTCGGGCGAGTAGGCGGCCCCGTGCTCGGCCCCGGCCGCCGATCCCACCCGCGTGGCCAGCGGGTAGACCGCCGGGTCGAGCACCCGGTCCAGCAGCGGCGCGTTGACCGCCCACCACTCCGCCTCGCTGAGCGAACTCTCGGCCGCGGCGGCGACCGAGTCGGCGGCCGACCGGGCCCAGGCCTGCACGAAGCTCAGCAGGTGGGTGAGGGCCGCGTCCACCTCCACGTCGGACAGCCCCAGCCCGTCCAGCGCGGCCAGCTCGTGCTCGTACTTCCCCATCTGCCCCGGCCCGAGCAGCGGGCGGACGGTCGACACGGAGGCGGCCCAGGGGTGGGTCTCGAACAGCCGCCGGTTCTCCGCCGCGACGGCCGTGACCCGCTCGCGCCACGGCCGCCCCTCGGTGGAGGTCCGCGACATCCGCCCGTAGGCGGCGTCGAGCATCAGGTCGAGCAGCTCCGCCTTCCCCGGCACGTACGTGTAGAGCGTCATCGCCACGACCCCCAGCGCCGAGGCGACCTTCCGCATGGTGAGCGCCTCCAGCCCCGAGGTGTCGGCCAGCGAGGTGGCCGCCTCGACGACGGCGTCGACGGTCAGCCCCTGGCGGGGTCCGCGCCGGGGAACGGCCGCCGGTTCGCGCCAGAGCAGCTGGAGGGTCCGCGCGGGGTCGCCCGCGCTGGTTCGTTCGTCGGCCACGTGCATCCTTACTTTTTACAGCGTACAATGTACAACGTATAGAGAAAAGGAGCGCCAGTGCAGATCACCGCGTCCGCCGTGTCCCTGAACGTCGACGACGTCCCCGCCTCCGCCAGCTTCCTCACCGACCACTTCGGCTTCCACGAGGTCATGGCGGCCGACGGCTTCGCCTCCCTCACCAGGGACGACGCGCACCTCAACGTCGTCTTCCTGCGCCGGGGGCTGCCGACCCTCCCCGAGGACCAGCGGGACGTGCACGCCACGGGCCTCATCCTCGCGTTCGAAGTGACCGACCTGGAGGGCGAACTCGCCCGCCTCCAGGAGGAGGGTGTCACGATCACCATGCCCCTCACCTCCGAGGAGTGGGGCGAGCGCGCCTTCCAGGTGCGCGACCCCAACGGCGTGATCGTGCAGCTCGTGGACTGGAAGGCCTGACCCCCCAGCCCGTCCCACAGCGCCGGCACCGGGGCAGCCGACCCGCCGCCCCGGTGCCGGGCGGTCGTCCGCGCGGAGCCAGAACCACGGGTCGCCGCCGATCAACCGCTCCGGGGTGCCGCCGCCCGCGGTGAGGAAGTACCAGCGGTAGCCTGCGGTGCGCGAACGCGGCGGGCAGCGGCACGCTCACGGCCCCACGAACCCCAGCAGCGCCCGCGTGAACGACGCGGTGGTCGCGGTCCCCCCGAGGTCGGGCGTGCGCACGTCGGTCTTCGCCAGCACGGCCGCGACCGCCGCCTCCACCTCGGCCGCGGCCTCGGCGTGCCCGAGGTGGTCGAGCATCATCGCGGCCGTCCACACCGCTCCGATCGGGTTCGCGATCCCGCGCCCGGCGATGTCCGGCGCCGACCCGTGCACCGGCTCGAACATCGACGGGAACTCCCGCTCCGGGTTGACGTTCGCGGCGGGCGCGATCCCGATGCCGCCCGCGACCGCCGCCGCCAGGTCGCTCAGGATGTCGCCGAACAGGTTCGACCCGACCACCACGTCGAACCGCGCCGGGTCCAGCACGAACTTCGCGCACAGCGCGTCGATGTGCTCCTGGTCCCAGCGGACGTCCGGGTGCAGGGCTCCCCGTTCGGCCACCAGCTCGTCCCAGAACGGCAGGGTGTGCACGATCCCGTTCGACTTCGTCGCCGACGTCACGTACCCGCGGCGGGTCCCGGCCAGCTCGAACGCGTGGTCGAGCACGCGGGTCACGCCCGCGCGGGTGAACACCGACTCCTGCACGGCCATCTCCTCGGGGAAGCCGCGGTTGAGCCGCCCGCCGATCTCGCTGTACTCGCCCTCGACGTTCTCCCGCACCACCACGAAGTCGACCTCGCCGGGCCGAGCGCCGCGGACCGGGCTCTCCAGGCCCTCGAACACCCGGATCGGCCGGAGGTTCACGTACTGGCGGAACCGGCGGCGGATCGGGATCAGCAGGCCCCACAGCGAGACGTGGTCCGGCACGCCGGGCTGCCCGACCGCGCCGAGGAAGATCGCGTCGTGGCCGCGGACCAGGTCGAGCCCGTCGGCGGGCATCATCGCGCCCTCGCGCAGGTACCGCTCGCAGGACCAGTCGAACTCGTCGTAGTCGAACGAGACGCCGTGGCGCGCGCCGACCGCGTCCAGCACCGCGCACGCGGCGGGGACGACCTCGCGGCCGATGCCGTCGCCGGGGACGAGGGCGATCCGGTGGGTGGTCATGCCCCGATGGCACCACCTCGACGGGGCTCCCGTCCAAGACGTGAACCCGGTCGTCGAGATAGGCGGTGCCTATCGGACGCCGCGGGCCGCGGCCAGGAACGCCTCGGCGGCGGGTGACAGCTCCTGGCGGCGCCAGACCAGCGCGAGGTGCAGGTGGGCGGGCGGTTCCAGGTCGAGCACGAGCGCGCCCGCCTGCCGGGCGAGCGGAGCCCACGAGTCGGCGAGCACGGCGACGCCCACCCCGCCGAGCACCAGCGGCAGGATCGCCTCCCGGTGCTCCGACTCGACGACCGCCGTCAGCTCCACGCCGTCCGCGCGGATGTCCTCGACCAGCCCGCGCATGCCCGTGCCGACCTGGCCGACGACCAGCCGCTGCCCGGCCAGGTCCTCCCGCCGCACGACCCCGCCGTCGGGCACGGGCCAGTCCGGCGGCGCGACCAGCACGAACCGCTGCGTCCCGACGTCCTCCAGCACGACGCCCGCCGACCTCACCGGCTCGCTGCGCGCCAGCAGCCCCACCTCGGTCACGCCGGTCCGCACCATCTCCACCACCGCGTCCGCCGTCGCCGCCGCCCTGATCACGACGGACAGGCCGGGGTGGCGCGCGGTGAACGCCCCGACCATCGAGCTCAGCGGTTCCACGGCCTGCGACGGCATCGCGGCGACCTCCACCCACCCGCTCTCCAGGTCCGCCGCCGCGTCCACGGTCGAGCGGGCCACCGCGAGCAGGCGCACCACCTGGCGGGCGGGTTCGACCAGCGCGTGCCCGGCCTGCGTCAGCACGAGCCGCCGCCCGACGCGGTGGAACAGGGCGTGGCCGAGGTCCCGCTCCAGCGCGCGGATCGACTGGGAGAGCGAGGGTTGCGCGACGAACAGCGCCTGCGCGGCCCTGCGCACCCCGCCGTGGTCCACGACGGCGAGGAAGTGCTCCAGCTGCCGTGCGTCCATGCCCGACCCTAACCGCCAGTTGGCGGGTGATCTCCGCCGCGTGGCACTGTCGGCGGCGCCGCCGTCGGCCCGACGATGGTGGCGGTGGTCACGCCGGGGTGGCCCCGAGCACCGGAGGAGACACCGATGACGACCACTGGGTCCGACTCGACCCGCGTCGGCCCGCCGCCGCCGTTCGACCCCGAACTGGCCGCCGCGCTCGAAACGATGACGGAGCTGCCCAGCTCGATCACCGCCGACCTCATCCCCGTCATGCGCGCGGGGATGATCGGGCGCGACGCGACCACCGAGGAGCTGCGGCGCGGCGGCGCGTTCGAGGTGTCCGAGCGGCCCGTGCCGGGGCCGCACGGCGACATCCCCCTGCTGGTCCTCCGGCCGGCGGGCACGACCGGCCTGGTCGGAGCGGTCTACTGGATCCACGGCGGCGGCATGGTCATGGGCTCCAACCGCGGCGCCGACTCGACCAAGGCGTTCGACCTGGCGCACGAGCTGGGGCTGGCCGTCGTGTCGGTGGACTACCGGCTCGCGCCCGAGCACCCGCACCCGGTGCCGGTGGAGGAGTGCTACGCCGGTCTGGTGTGGACGGTCGAGCACGCCGAGGAGCTGGGCGTCGACCCCGAGCGGATCGTGATCGGCGGCGCCAGCGCGGGTGGCGGTCTCGCCGCGGCGACGACGCTGATGGCCCGCGACCTCGGCGGTCCCGCCCTGGCCGCGCAGCTCCTGTTCTGCCCGATGCTGGACGACCGCAACGAGTCGGCGTCGGGCAGGCAGATGGTCGGCCTCGGCATCTGGGACCGCACCTCGAACGACACCGGTTGGACGGCCCTGCTCGGGGACGAGCGCGGCGGCCCGGACGTGTCGCCGTACGCCGCGCCCGCGCGGGCCACCGACCTCTCCGGCCTGCCCCCGACCTACCTCGACGTCGGCTCCGCGGAGACCTTCCGCGACGAGGTCGTCGCGTACGCGTCCGCGATCTGGGCGGCGGGCGGCGACGCCGAGCTGCACGTGTGGCCCGGCGGCTTCCACGGGTTCGAGCTGCTCGCCCCTGAGTCGCAGCTCTCCAGGGCCGCGGGCGGACCTCGGGGCCCCTGGCTGCGACGCGTGCTCGGGCTCTGACCCGGTGGCACGATGAAGAGGTGGAAGACCTCGTCGGCAGGCTGAGCGCGCTCGATCCCGACGCGGGCGCCGCGGTCAAGGTGATCGCCTACTTCGACCGGCTGGTCGAGGGCCGGGCCGGACTCGAACCCGTCGTCCGGGGAGCGGCCGTCCTCACCGGCTGCGCCGCCCGGCTGGTCGACTCCGATCGCGGCGTCGACCTCCGGGTGGACGGGACCGGAGCCGTCCGGCCGTCCGACGGCCCACCGGACCCGAGCTGGCTCAACGCCCCGCTGCACCCCGGCGGCCCGCCCGCGCTGTGGCTCGAACGCGCGGGGCCCGCGGGTCCGGTCGAGGCGATGGTCCTCGAACGGGCCCTGTCCGCGGCCCGCGGTGCCCTGTCCCGCACCAGGGGCCCGGCACCCGCGGACGACGTGGCCGCCGTGCTGGACGCGGCGGTCGCCGAACCGGCGAGGCGGCGCGCCGCCCGCAGGCTCGGCCTCGGTCCCGCGGCCAGGGCGGTCGCGCTGGACGGCGGCCGGGCCGGGGTCCTGGCCGCCGACCAGACCGTCGCGGCGACCAGGGCCGGCGTCGGCCCGCTCGTGCCCGTGGAGGACCTGCCGTCGTCGTGGGCGGCAGCGCGCACCGCGCTGCGCTTCGCCGCCGCCGGGACCGAGCAGGACCCCGGTCCCGGTGTGGTGCACGCCGACCAGCTCGGCGGGCTGGCCGTGCTCGCCGCCGCCGTGGGCCCCGGCGCGGAACCGGTTCCGGACGTCCGCGACCTCGAACGCGCCCGGTCCACCGCGCCGTGGGCGCTGGCCACGCTCGTCGCCGTGGCCACCTCCTCCAGCCTGCGCACGGCCGCCGCCACCCTGGTCGTGCACCACTCCACGCTCCAGGACCGGCTCACCCACGTGGAGGAGCTGCTCGGGTGGTCCGTCCGCGATCCGGCGGGACGCTTGCGCCTGCAACTGGCCATTGCCTTGCGCCGCTTGCACAACCACCACTGACGACGACCCGAGTGGACGATCGGCGGCGGCGGGCGCCCCTGGCCTGAACAGCGGTGACCAATAGGTACAGCAAGCGTTTGCAGGCTCTAGCATGAATTCCGTGGGCGAGACGACTGGACTTCGGGACAGGGCAAGGCGCGCCATGCGCGCCGAAGTCGCCGTGGTGGCGTTGGACCTGTTCGCGGAGCGGGGGTTCGACGGCACGACGGTCGACGACATCGCGCGTGCCGCGGGCATGTCGCGCACGAGCTTCTTCCGTTACTTCCCCACGAAGGAGGACGTCGTACTGGGGCATCTCGACGAACTCGGCCACCTGGTCGCCCGCGCCCTCGCCGACCGGCCCGCCGGGGAAGACCCGTGGGACACCTTGCACTTCGGGTTCCGCGCCGCCTACGCGAGCGACAAGAACGCGCCGGGGCGGCCGTTGGGCCGGATGCTGCTGGACACGCCGTCGCTCAAGGCCCGCCAGCAGGAGAAGCAGTCGCGCTGGCAGGACCTGTTCATCCCCGAGATCGCCGCCAGGCTGGGCATCTCCGACGATCCCCGCGACCCGCGGCCGAGGGCGCTGGTCGCGGCCGGGCTCGGCTGCCTCGACGCCGCGTTCCAGGCGTGGACTGCCACCGACGGCGCCGCCGACATGTCCGACTTCATCGACCGCGCCTTCGAGGTCGTGGCCGCCCGGCGCGACTAGCGCGGAACGGTCCTCAGTGGACTGTCAGCCCGCGAGCGCGATGGTGTGCCCGGTGCGCTCGACCTTGGCCCTCAGGTACCCGACGTTGGTCGGCGTGGCGAAGACGCCGGTCGGCACGTGGTGGCGCACGGTGATGCCGTGCGCGCTGAGCTGCGCGCCCTTGTCGGGGTTGTTGGACAGCAGGGAGATCGTGCCGATGCCCAGCGCCGTCAGCATCTGCGCCGCCGCGGTGTAGTCGCGGCCGTCCTCCGGCAGGCCGAGCGCGCTGTTGGCCTCGTAGGTGTCCAGGCCGTGGTCCTGCAACGCGTAGGCGTCGAGCTTGTTGTACAGCCCGATGCCCCGGCCCTCCTGGCGCAGGTAGAGCAGCACGCCGCCCTCGTTCGACAGCCGTTCGACGGCTTCGCGGAGCTGGGGGCCGCAGTCGCAGCGCGCCGAGCCGAAGACGTCCCCGGTGAGGCACTCGGAGTGCATCCGCACGAGCGGCGCGGGGTTCGCGGTGGGTTCGCCGAAGACCAGTGCGAGGTGCTCGGCCTGGTCGGCGAGGCCGTGGAAGGTGATCGTCTCGGCCGCGGTGCTGAAGCCGTCGCCGAACCGCAGGGGCACCCGGACGCTGGTGCGGACCGAGGCGCGGGTGGGGGAGGAGGTCACGGCTGGCTCCGATCGACGGCTGGTTCGACTGCCGTCGCGAACACTACGCCGGTAGTTTGAATTTGAACGACGAGTGTGGTCGCGGCCACAGGGGGCGACGATCAGACGACGACCAGTTGTGCCTGGTCGAAGGCCACGGCCAGGTCCGCCTCGATCCGGGCCGCCGTGTCGCGCAACGCCGGGAGCAGGCGATCCACGGTCTCCTCGACGGTGTCCCGGCCGACGTGCAGCGCCGTGTTGACCGCCGCGACGACCGCGCCGGACCGGTCGCGCACCCCGACCGCGAGCGACCTCAGGCCGTCCTGCAACTCCTGGTCGACCACCGCCCAGCCCTGCCGCGCCACGGCGTCCACGGCCGAGGCGAGGTCCTCCGCCGACACCAGCGTGCGGCTCGTCAGCGGCTCCCGGTCCGACCGGTCGAGCAGCGCCGCCCGCTCTTCGGCGGGCAGGCCGGCCAGCAGCACCCGGCCCATCGACGTGGCGTGCGCCGGGAAGCGGGTGCCGACCGCGATGTCGATCCGCATGATCCGGGTCGTCGCGACCCGCGCCACGTACCGCACCCGGTCGTCGTCGAGCACGGCCATCGACACCGACTCGCCCACGGTGCCCGCCAGCGCCTTCAGGTGCGGCTGGGCGATGTCCGCCAGCGTGAGCGACGACAGCCGCGAGTACCCGAGGTCCAGCACGGTGGGGCGCAGCGTGAACACCCTGCCGTCGCTCTCGGCGTACCCCGCCTCCCGCAGCACGAGCAGCGCCCGCCGCGCGGTGGCGCGGGGGAGCCCGCTCGCCGCGGCGGCCGTCGAGATCGTCAGGCCGCCGGGGGCGAACCGGAACGCCTTCAGCACGGCGATCCCGCGCGCCAGCGTCTCCAGGAACTCCATGCCCAGCTCGTCCTTGGTGGAGCGCAGCTCCCGCGCCGTCGGCACCGACCGCTCGGCCGACCCGGTCGGTCGCCGGAGCGCGGCCTCCATGTCCCACACGGCTTTCCGCAGCGCGGGCAGCACGGCGTCCGGGAACGTCCGCGCGCTGTGCCTGCTGGTGTGGCTGAGCACGCTCACCGCGGCGACCGGTCGGCCCGCCGGGCCGAACACCGGCGTGGCGAGGGCGAGCAGGCCGGGCTCGACCCACTGGTCGTCCAGCGACCAGCCCTCCTCGGCGGCGTCGGCGATCCGTGCGCGGAACACGGCCTCGCGGTTCGGCACGGGCGTCACCAGCGTCGGCACGGCGGGGAACCCGGCGTCCAGCGGGTCGGCCGTCCGGCGGTCGCGCCACGTCTCGTGGCGGCTCTCGTCCCACGTGGTGGCCAGCACGACCCCGGCGGCACTGCGGTCGTCGGGCAGCAGGCCGCCGACGTGGAAGGCCAGGTACACGGCCCGCCGCCGGGTCGACTGGGCGATCAGCCGCGCCCCGTCGACGTCCGGGACGGCCAGCGAGACCGACTCGTCCAGCTCGTCCGCGAGCCGCGTCACCAGCGGTGCCAGCGGGGTCACGAGCCCGCACGACGCGAGGTAGGCGTTGCCCAGCTCCATCGCGCGCGGGGCGAGCAGCAGGTCCTGGCCCTCGGCGCGCAGGAAGCCCAGGTGCAGCAGGGTCGCGGTGATCCTGTCCACAGTGGACCGGGCGAGTCCGGTGGCCTTGGTGAGGTCCACGCGGCGCATGCGGGGTTCGGGGTCCGCGGCGACGGCGTGCAGCACCGCGAGGCCCCGTTCGAACGGGCCCGCGGTGTCCTCTGCCGCTTCCCGCACGTCACGCCCCGTCTCGTGAGGACCGGACCGGGTGGTCTCGGTGCTCACGACATCGTAGTTGTGGGCCTCTTGACGCCTCCGGGTCGCCGGGATCACACTCCCATGAAACTTTAGCGAACTAAAGTTCGCTGGGCGAACACTGTGCAGGCCGGGCCGAAGGAGTCCCCCCATGAGCGGTCCCGCGCCCACCCGGGGCGACGACCCCCGCCACGCGGCCCTCGAGTCCGTGCTGGCGCCGTACCGCTGCTCGTCGTGATCGGCCTGGTCCGGGCCCGCGCCGCTCACCGGGCGGTTCGACGGCCGGTGGCACCCGTCCCGGCCCCGGTCGCCGTCGCGCGGGCGCACCCCGGCGTCGGACGGGTAGATCCTGTTCTCACCATCCCGTTTCGCAGTGCGACAACCAAGGAGTGGGTTCCGTGACCATCACCCGCGAACTGTTCATCGGCGGCGAGGACGTTCCCGCCCTGGACGGGCGCACCACCCAGGACCTCAACCCCTACACCGGCGACGTCTACGCGACCGTCGCGGCGGGCGGTCCGGCCGACGTCGTCCGCGCCGTGGACGCGGCCGAGGCCGCGTTCCCCGCGTGGGCCGCGCTGTCCCCGTCGGCCCGGCGGACGATCTTCCTGAAGGCCGCCGACGTCCTCGAATCCCGTGTGCCGGAGGCGATCGAGGTCATGGCGGGCGAGGTGGGCGGCGTCGCGGGCTGGGCGGGCTTCAACGCCGCCCTGGCCACCGGCATGCTGCGCGAGGCCGCCGCCGCGATCTCCCAGCCGCTCGGCGAGGTCCTGACCAGCGACACCGGCGGCCAGTTGTCCATGGCGGTGCGCCAGCCGGTCGGCGTCGTCGGCGCGTTCTCGCCGTGGAACGCGCCCCTGATCCTGGGCGTCCGCGCCGTCGCGGTGCCGCTGGCCGTCGGCAACACCGTCGTCCTCAAGCCCAGCGAGGACGCCCCGATCGCGTGCGGGCTGTTCCTCGCGGACGTGCTGCGCGAGGCCGGCCTCCCGCCGGGCGTGCTCAACGTCGTGACCAACGCCCGCGAGGACGCCGCCGCCGTCGCCGAGGCGCTCATCTCGGACAGGCGGGTCAGGGTCGTCAACTTCACCGGCTCCACCGGCACCGGCCGGATCATCGGCACGACCGCGGCGCGGCACCTCACGCCCGCCGTGCTGGAACTGGGCGGCAAGAACGCCGTGCTGGTGCTGGACGACGCCGACGTCGACTACGCCGTGAACGCGGTGGCGTTCGGCGGCTTCCACAACGCGGGCCAGATCTGCATGTCCGCCGACCGGGTCCTGGTGCACAGCTCGATCGCCGAGGAGTTCACCGCCAAGCTCGCGGCGAAGGTCGCGCTGCTGCCCCACGGCGACCCGACCGACCCGGACACCGTCGTGGGCCCGATGATCGACGACCGGTCCGCGAAGCGGGTCGCCGAACTCGTGCAGGACGCGGTCGCGCACGGCGCGCGGGTGCGGGCGGGCGGCGGTGACCCCGACGGCTCCCTCTGCACCGCGACGGTGCTGGACCGGGTGCGACCGGAGATGAGGCTCTACCACGAGGAGATCTTCGGACCCGTCGTCACGGTCATCGCGGTGGACGGCGACGAGGAGGCGATCGCGACCGCCAACGACACCGAGTACGGCCTCACCGCGGGGGTGCTGACCGAGGACGTCCGGCGCGGCCTCGCCGTCGCCCGCAGGCTGCGCACCGGCATCGTCCACGTCAACAACCAGACCGTCGACGACGAGCCGCAGGCGCCGTTCGGCGGGGTGGGGGCCACCGGCTACGGGCGGTTCGGCGGCCGGTGGGCCGTGGAGGCGTTCACCAACACCCGCTGGATCACCGTGGCGGGGGAGCACAACCACTTCCCGTTCTGACCGCTCCACCCGGTTCGCGCGGGCACTTCCGCGGTGCCCGCGCGAACCCGCTCGTCGGGGAGCGGAACGGCCTCCACCAGACTGCCCGCGCGCTCACAGCGAGCGGAAGTGCGTGGTCAGCACGTCGTTCTCGTGGTGGTGGAACGCCAGCCCCACGGGCAGGTCGAGGTTCGTCGGGTCGCCCGTGTGCTCCCACGGCAGCGTCGTCGTCGACTTGACGCCCGGCGCGACCCGCACGGGGATCCCGGCGAACGTCGACGCGACGGACGCGTGCACGTGCCCGCACAGGATCCCGGCCACCCTCGGGTGCCGGGTCAGCACGGCGGCCAGGTCGTCCGCGTCCTGGAGCCGGATCGCGTCCAGCTCCGGGATCCCCACGGCCACCGGTGGGTGGTGCAGCACCACGAACGCGGGCTCGTCCGACCCCGTCAGCGCGGCGTCCAGCCAGGACAGCGTCTCCGGTCCGAGCCTGCCCGCGTCGCTGCCGGGGATGAGCGAGTCGCACAGCAGGATCGACGCGTCCGCGATCTCGTGCGCCTGGTTGATCGGGCCGGATCCCTCGATCCCGAGCATCCCGGCGCGGAACGCCCCGCGCTCGTCGTGGTTGCCGGGGCAGCAGAGCACCGGGACCTCCAGCGGCGCCAGGATCTCCCGCAGCTCCGCGTAGTCGACGGGTCTGCCGATCTGGGTGAGGTCGCCGCTGACCAGCACCGCGTCGATCTGGCCCGGCAGCGCGGCCAGGTACTCGACCACCTGCCTGGTCCTGGCGGCGTTGCGCTCGCTCCCGTCGATGTGGACGTCGCTCACGTGCGCCAGCGTGATCACGGTCGGACTCCTCCGCTCGGTGGCGCGCCCCCCGCGTCCGACAGGACGGCGTTCACCACGGCTCCAGCGTAGGGCTCAGGAGTCCGTGACCACGCGGATCTCGTGCGGCGGCCAGTCGCCGCCGGGGTCGAGCCTGCCGAGGACGCTCAGGGAGATGGCGGCCAACTGCTCCTGCTCCTGCGGCGTCAGCGCGTCGAACACCAGCTCCTGCACGGCCTTCACGTGCCCCGGCGCCGCGTCGACCAGCACCTCGTACCCCGCGTCGGTGAGCCGTGCCCTGGTGACCCGCCCGTTCTCCGTGCTGGGGCAGCGGCTGACCCAGCCGCGCTTCTCCAGCCTGGTCACCACGTGTGACATCCGCGACAGCGAGGCGTTGTTCAGCGCGGCGAGCTGGCTCATGGACAGCGTCCGGTCGGGCTGCTCGGACAGCACGCTCAGGACCAGGTACTCGAAGTGGCTGAACCCCGTGCGGCCGCGCATGTCCGCGTCCAGCGCGTACGGCAACTTGATCAGCACGCCGCTGAAGGCGATCCAGGCCCTCTTCTGGGCTGGTGTCAGCCAGCGCGGCGCTTCTCCGGTCACCGCCCCACGATACATCAAAGTTGAAGCATCAAGCTTTTCGGCTGTCGTCGGATCCGTGGAAATCGGCGTGTTCACGTTCGCGGAGCCGACCGACGACCCGCACACCGGTCAGGTGGTCAGCGCCAGGCAGCGGGTGCGCGACGTCATCGAGCTGGTCGAGCCGGCCGACCAGGCAGGGCTGTCGGTGTTCGGCATCGGCGAGCACCACCGCGCGGACTTCGCGGCCACCTCCCCGGCGGTGCTGCTGTCCGCCGTCGCAGCCCGCACCGAGCGCATCCGGCCGACCAGCGCCGTCACGGTCCTCAGCTCCGCCGACCCGGTCTCGGTCTTCAGCACGAGCTGTTCGGGCACCAGCGGTTCCTGGCGCAGATCAGCCCGGGCAGCGTCCCGCACGCCGACGCGGTGCGCGGGATCGAGCTGCTGGGTTCGGAGGTGCTGCCCGCCGTGCGCGCCGCACTCGGCTGAGGCACGGTGGAGGGCATGGGAATGGACTACCCGCGTGTGGGCGACTCCGGCCTGGAGATCTCCAGGATCGTGCTGGGCTGCATGAGCTTCGGCGACCCGACCAGGGGCGCGCACCCGTGGTCGATGGGCGTCGACGAGGCCAGGCCGTTCATCCGCCAGGCCCTGGAGGCGGGCATCACGACGTTCGACACCGCCAACTCGTACTCGCTCGGCTCCAGCGAGGAGATCGTCGGCGAACTGCTGGGCGAACTGGCCGACCGCTCCGACGTCGTGGTGGCCACGAAGGTCCACGGGCACATGGCCGACGGCCCGAACGGGTCCGGCCTGTCCCGCGGCGCGATCATGACCCAGGTCGACAACAGCCTGCGCAGGCTGGGCACGGACTACATCGACCTCTACCAGATCCACCGCTACGACCCGAAGACGCCGATCACCGAGACCATGGAGGCCCTGCACGACCTCGTGCGCGCGGGCAAGGTCCGCTACCTGGGCGCGTCCTCGATGTGGACGTGGCAGTTCGCCCGGATGCAGCACGCGGCGGACCTCAACGGCTGGACCAGGTTCGTCTCCATGCAGGACCAGTACAACCTGATCATGCGCGAGGAGGAGCGCGAGATGCACCCGTACTGCCTGGACGAGGGCGTGGGCGTCCTCCCGTGGAGCCCGCTGGCGCGGGGCAGGCTCACCAGGGACTGGGACGCCACCACGAACCGCGGCGAGACCGACGCGTTCGGGCAGAAGCTGTACCGGCAGACCGAGGACACCGATCGCGAGGTCGTCGACGCCGTCGCGGCGGTCGCGGCCGAGCGCGGCACCACCCGCGCCCAGGTCGCCCTGGCGTGGACGCTCCACAAGCCCGCGGTGACGGCCCCGGTCATCGGCGTGACCAAGGAGCACCACCTGACCGACGCGGTCGCCGCCGTCGACCTGGTGCTGTCGGACGAGGAGGTCGCCCGCCTGGAGGAGCACTACGTGCCGCACGCGGCCGAGGCGTTCTGACCGTCCTGGGTGGACCGGCGGCGCTAGCCCAGCAGGCCTGCGTCGTGCACCAGCAGCGCGATCTGCACCCGGTTGTTCAGGTTCAGCTTCGTCAGCACGCTGGACACGTGCGTCTTCACCGTGGGTACGCTGATGTGCAGCGCCTTGGCGATCTCGGCGTTGGACAGACCGCGCCCGACCTCCAGCGCCACCCCGCGCTCGCGGGCGTTCAACGACTCCAGCCGCACCACGGCCGAGGCCCGCCGCTCGTCCTGCCCGTTCTCCGCGACCCGTGCCATCAACCGCCGGGTCACGGCGGGCGACAGCACGGGCAGCCCGCGCGCCACCTGCCGCACGGCGTCCACGATCTCCCACGGCGGCGTGTCCTTCAGCAGGAAGCCGGCCGCCCCGGCCCGCAGGGCGCGCAGCACGTGCCGGTCCGCGTCGAACGTGGTCAGCACGATCACCTCGGGCGCACCCGGCCTGCTCCGCAGCGCCTCCGTGGCGGCCAGACCGTCCACCACGGGCATCCGGATGTCCATCAGCACCACGTCGGGGGAGTGCTCGGCCACCAGGGCGGGCACCTTCGACCCGTCCCCGGCCTCGCCGACGACCCGGACGTCCGGAGCCCCGCCCAGCATCATCACCAACCCGGCCCGCACCAGCGGATCGTCGTCCACGATGAGCACACCGATCGCACCGGGCTCCGTCACAGCGGCCACGGTATCCACGCCGAGATCCTCCAGCCACCCGTGGGGGTCGGCCCGTGCTCCAACGTCCCGTGCGCCAGGTCCACCCGCTCGGCCAGCCCGAGCAGTCCCCGACCGCCCCCGGCCCTGCTCGACGCGACGACGGGCCTGCTGTTGACGACCTCGACGGTCAGCCCGTCGTCCGCCGACCCGGACACCCGTACGTCCACTTCGGACCCGGCGGCGTGCTTCCTCGCGTTGGTCAGGCTCTCCTGCACGATCCGGTACAGGGTCCTCCCCGCGGTGTCGGGCACGTCACCCACCACGTCGGACCTCAGCGACACCCGCATGTTCGCGCCCGCCGACTCCGCCACGAGCTGCGCGAGGTCCGCGAACGTGGGCTGCGGCAGCTCACCGACCGGGGCCCGCAGCACCCCGATCACCTCCCGCAGGTCCTGCAACGCCCGGTGCGAGTTCTCCCGGATCACCCTGGCCGCCCGCGCGACGTCCTCGGCCGGGGCGTCCGGCCGGTACTCCAGCGCCCCCGCGTGCACGCTCAGCAGCGACAGCCGGTGCCCCAGCACGTCGTGGATCTCGCGGGCGATGGCCTCGCGCACCTCGTGCTGCACCTGCTCGGCGCGCAGCGCGGCCTCGGTCTCCGCCCGAGCCGCCCGGTCCCGCAGCGACACGATCAACCGGCGCCGGTGGTGGAGGAACAGGCCCCAGCCGATCGCCGCGCCCTGCAAGGCGATGCCGAGCCCCAGCAGCACCTGCCACGGGACCGACGGCTCCGGCCGGAGGACCACCGCCACCGCGGCCGACGGCACGCTCAGCGCGAACAGGACCATCGTCGTGCGCGGCGGACGGTGGATCGCCGCGGTGAACAGCGCCAGCAGCAGCGGCAGCGCGGACATCTCGGCGAACGTGCCGACGACGATCATCAGCACGGCGAACTGCACGGGCCAGCGCCGCCGCCACCACAGCCCGACGCAGCCGACCACCCAGGACGCGGCGTCGAGGTGGAACAGCCACACCGGGTCCGGCATCGCGCCCGACGCCAGGCGGTCCAGCCCGAGCGCCAGCCCGAACAGCACCGAGAGCGCGAACAGCACGACGTCCACGACCCAGTCCCGTGGGCTCCGCCGCCGCGGTGAACCGTCCATGGCCCGAACGTACCGACCCGTTCGGCGGAGCGCGCCGGATCGATACCTAAGTCGGAGCCCCGCGGTACTTGGGGACGAGCCGCGCCGTTCCGACGACCGATGTCCGGCCGCGGGCCCGCCGCTAGCGTCGAGCCATGCGCAAACCTGTCGAGCTGGTGGGGCTCCTCCTCGTCGCGGAGGGGATCAGCGGCGTGATCGACCACCTCTGGTACCAGCCGATCTTCGGCTGGGTGCTGAACTTCGTCAACCGGGTCGTCATCCCGAGGATCGACTTCCTGGCGGGGTACGAGATCGTCGCGAACCTCGCCGTGGCCGCGCTGGGCGGCCTGGTGCTGCTCGCCTCGACCGGGTTGACAACCGCCGGGGCGAACGGGTCGAATGACGGGGTCGCGTGACGTCGGTGAAGCGAACGCCGACTCATGGAGGCACCGTCTCGGGAGTCGCAATCCCTTGAGCTACCACGAGTTCACCCGTCAGATCATCGAGGAGTTCCGCGCGAACGGCGGCCGCGTCGGCGGCCCGTTCGAGGGCGCGGACCTCGTCCTCCTCACCACGACCGGCGCCAGGTCCGGCCGCGAGCACACCGTTCCGCTGGGCTGCGTCCGCGACGGCGACCGGCTGCTGGTCGTCGGCTCCGCGGGCGGCGCACCCCGGCACCCGGCCTGGTACCACAACGTCCTCGCCCATCCGGGGGTGACGGTCGAGCGCGGCTCGGAGCTGTTCGCCGCGCGCGCCGTGCCCGCCGTCGGGCGGGAGCGCGACCGGCTGTTCGACCTCGTCGTGGCCGCCGCGCCCGGCTACGCCGACTACCAGCGCGCCACGACCAGGACGCTGCCGGTCGTCGTGCTGGAGCGCGCGGGAGCGGCACCGGGCTAGTGCGGTGACCGCGAAACCCGGCAGGGGTCAGCGGTCACCGCGCGTGCCCGTCGTGAACGTCCCCTGCGCGATGTCCGCGCCGACGCGGTGCCACCACCGCGCCTGCCGCTCGGTGTCGACGCCGTCCACGATCACCGTCGTGCCCGTGCGGTGCACGACGGACAGGATCCCCCGCAGCGCCAACGTGACCAGCGAGTCCTCGCGGTCGCACCGGGCTTGGCGCCGCACCATCCAGCGGGCGATCCGGACGGCCCGCACCGGCAGGTCCTCCACGTGCGCGAGGTCGCCGGGCGAGGTGCTGAAGTCGAGGATCTCCGTCGCCACGCCCGCGCTCGCCAGCAGCCGCAGGTTCTCCGCCGCCTCGCCGTCGCCGTGCGACAGCGCGGCGGCGGGGATCCCGAGCCACAGCAGGTCGGCGGGCAGACCGGTCTCGTCCAGGACGGTCAGCACCCGGCTGAGCAGATCGGGGTCGGACGACTGGTTCGGCGTGAGCCCGACGTGCAGCGGCTGGTCGACGCCGCGTCCCCTGCGCCGCTGCTCGGCCTCGCCGCAGGCCGACCCGAGCAGCCAACTGCCCAGCGGCAGGACCAGTCCGGTCTCCTCGGCCAGTTCCGCGCACCGCTCGTGCGGCAGCCGACCGCGGACCGGGTGCTCCCACGACAGCAGCGCGTCCAGCCCCACGACCTCACCGCCGTCCAGCCGCACCAGCGGCTGGTGCACCACGGACAGCTCGCCGTTCTCCCACGCGCCGGGCAGGGACACGGCGAGGCCGAACCCCTCCCGGTCGCGGTCGTCCTGGTAGGGGTCGTAGAGCTCCCACTGGGTGCGCCCGTTGCGCTTGGCCCTGGCCAGCGTCATCTCCGCGGCCTCCAGCAGCGCCGCCGCGCCCATCCCCGGACTCGGCCGGTCCACCACGCCGATGCTCGCGGGGGAGGCGACGCCGTGGCCGTGGACGTAGACGGGCTCGGACAGCTCCTCGTTGATCCGCCGCACGGTGCTCGCCGCGTCCGGGGTGGTGGGCGAGTTCTCCACCAGCACGGCGAACTCGTCGGCGCCGAACCGGGCGACCATCGCGGCCTCGTCCTCGAACAGCGCCTCCAGCCTGCGCGCGACGCTCTCCAGCAGCAGGTCGCCCGCCCGGCGGCCGAGGCCGTGCGTGATCAGCGAGAACGCGTCCAGGTCGAGGTGGTAGAGGGTGATCCCGGTGGACGGGGAGGCGTGGCGCAGCACCCGTTCCAGGCTGGTGGTGAAGTACTGCCTGTTGGGCAGCCTGGTCAGCATGTCGTGCAGCGCCTGGTGGTTGAGCTGTCCGTGCAGCAGGTTCAGCTCGGTGCGGTCCTCCACCACCACGACGAACCGGCCCTCGGGGTCGTCGGGCAGCGGCGCGGTCACGGTGAGCGTGGCCCACGCGCTGTCGCCGTCCTTGCGCTGGAGCCGCTGCTCGCTCTGGACCCGCGGCGCGGCGCCGCCGAGCAGCTCGGCGTAGCCGTCGCGCAGCGCGTCCCGCTCGTCCTCGTGGACCAGGTCGAACACCGTGAGCCCCACCATCTCGGGCCGCGTGTAGCCGAGGATCTCGCCCAGCACCTCGTTGGTGCGCAGGAACGTGCCGTTCCGGTCGGTCAGCACGACCCCGTTCGTCGTGCTCGCGACCACCTCGTCGAACTCCGCCTCGATCGCCCGCGCCCGGTGCCGCGTCTCGGCGAGCGTCTTGAGCAGCGCCTGGCTCATGCTCTCCTGCTGCGCCATGGTGGAGAGCCGCAGCGCCTCGGTGTACCCGGCGGCGAACGAGCCCAGCACCAGCACGACCCGCTCGGCGCACCACCCCGGCGCGGGCAGCTCCGGCAGGGCGAGGATGCCCCGGCCGAGCACCTCCATGGTCACCTGGAGGCTGGTCGTCCCGGTGCAGCCCCACTCGACCAGGGCGGCGCCGTGGGCCTGCACGGCCTCGGGCGTGAACCGCTCCGCCATCACGGCGTCGGCCAGTTCGTCGACGACATCCTCCAGCATGACCCTGAACCGGGTGAACTCCAGCGGCACGTAGGCGGTCCCGCAGAGCGAATTCGCCCATTTGCGCGCGAGTTCCACCCGTTGGCCCGATCGCGTGACGAACGGAGCCATGGTCAATGTCGACGCGCTACCCAGCGCCCTCATGCGGGCGTGCCGGACCGTGCGTCGTGCCAGTGTATAGACGGAGAATGTAAAGCTGATTCCACAGTGCACCTCGGTGTTCCTGCCCGTGCCGAGCAAAAGGTACCTGTGTGCGTGGTGCCTGGCCAACAGGCGGGTGACACTATTTCCGTTTAACCCATTTTTGCGGGTAGTGCTCGATCGGCACTCTCGGTGTCGCCGCAGGTCGTGACCCTGGTGTGCTTCCAACGAACAGGCGCGCCTTCCCGTGCACGACTGCCCGGGATCAATGCCGCACCAGCGACGACGCCGATTCGCGGTGATGTCGTCGAGAACGGGCGAACTCCTGACCAGGGGTTTGTCGAAATCGGGCAAAGGGCGCTCGGACAGCACTCGGTCGGTGGAATTCCCGCTGGTGGAGAAGAGTGCGCTCCGCAACCGCTCCGGTCGCCTGTCCGGCTGGTGCTATCCCCCTTTCGTGCAGTTGGCAGGAGCGTCGGTCTCGGTCTGTGATCGAGGTCTCCGTCAGAGCGCCTCGCCGGTCTCCAGCAGCGACTTCAGGCTCGACAGGATCACCGGCCACCCCTCGCTGACGCCCGCCTGCACCGTGCTCTCCGGCCCGAACCCGTCGTGCGTGACGGTCAGCTTGACCAGCTTCCCGTGCGGCGCGATGTCGAACGTGACCTTCGACCTCGGCTCCTCCGCCATCGCCGCGACCAGGTCGGGGTTCATCCCGTGCACCTCGGCGAACTCCGGCGTGAACGTGTGCCACGTGTACGACAGCCGGTGCGGCGGGACGGCCTCCAGCACGACCTGGGCGGGGTCCTCGGTCCTCAGGCCGCCCTCGGTCCAGCTCATCGTCGCGCCCGGCGTCCAGTCGGACTCGAACGTCGCGCCCCAGTACCTGCTCGTGAAGGCCGGGTCGGTCAGCGCCTGCCAGAGCTTCTCGGCGGTCGTGTTGACGTAGGTGGTGTAGACGAACTCGGGCTTGTCCATCGGCTCGGACTCCAATGCTCTGGTGAGGTCGGCGAGCAGTTCCACCCGCCCCCTGTCGTACCGGCTGATCCACCGCTCGGCGATGGCGTTGATCGGCGCCGCGTTCAGGTAGTGCACCTTCTCCCGCCCGCGCCGCACCGTGGTGACGACGTTCGCGGTCTCCAGCACCGCGAGGTGCTTGCTGACCGACTGCCGCGCCATCTCCAGCCCGGCGCACAGTTCGCGCAGCGTCTGCCCGTTGCGCGCGTTGAGGCTGTCCAGCAGCCTGCGCCGACTCGGGTCGGCCAACGCCTTGAACACCTCGTCCACAGACATGCACCCTTCCGGCTGCCTGACGATAGGCAGCCGGAAGGGTGCATGTCAACGGGGAAGGGCTCGGGGATCAGGTGCCGGTCTGCCCCAGGTGCGCCGTCCACGAGGTCCGCCCGGCGGGGGGCGAGTGGTCGAAGGCGCTCTCCGCGCGATCACCGTGCGTGGTCGGGAGGTCGGTGTGCGTGCCGATTGCCGACGGGTTCTCCGGGGCGGTCGTTCCGTCCGGTCGGGGTGTCCAGCTGATTCCGTTGTCGCTGCCCGGAATCACGTCGCGGAACGACATCTCGACTTCTCCGACCGAGTTGACGACGGGTTGTTCCCCGACGTCGCCGATCCCCTTCACCTCGACGGGCAAACGATCCGGGTGGAAGCGGACGACCAGGTCGAACCGGTCGCAGCGCCGGGACGTGCGGAACCGGTATACCGGTCGCATCCGCTGAATTCGAGGAATGCGCACATCCAGGGAGAATTCCAGCGCCTCCCCCGCCGACAGCGGGCGGGGGAGGCGGAGTCCGCCGTCGGTGAGCAGCACGCCGTGCACCACGCGGATGTCGTGGTCGCCCGCGGGCTCGGCCCCGTCGCGGCGCGCGGCGACGGGCCAGGGGATCTCCTCGACGCCGTCGCGCTCGGCCGCGACCGTCCACCGCTCGGTGCACGCGGGCACGGGCCCGTCGAGCCGCAGCAGCACGTGAACCTGCTGGATGTGCCACCCGTCCGGGCTGGTGGCGGCCTCGCGGGAGGTGTGCCGGGCCGCGGCCTCGACCAGCCTGGTCAGGCCGTCGTCGATGCGGCGGCGGATCGTGCGCGAGTCGCGGTCGGCCAGGTCGGCGAGCCACTGGATCCGGTGCGCGAGGAACGCGTGCTGCGCCTCGTCGTGCAGCGCGAGCGGGGTCGTGACGGCGAGTCTGAGGTCGTGCGGAAAGGTGCTGACCAGAGCGTTGACCCAGGAACCGAGTTTTTCCCGGACGACTTCGGCACCATCGAATTCGGTTATTCCGCAAGCGGCGCGCAATGCGGGACCGACCTGTCTGTCGATGCCCGGCGTCTGCACTCCACGGCCACGGCGCAGCGCTTTCAGTTCGGTCATGAGCTTGCTTGGTGAGGTGGCCATCGGCCCTCCGTGCGGGACTGCGCGGGCCGTTTATCCGATACCGCGCCGTTTCGTTGTGTCTGGCAGGCTTTCGTCCTTGAAATACCACCGGTGCTCTGAGCGCTATGTCGTGGATGTCTTCGCCTGCGTTACGGAGTGCAATTGACCTGCGCAGAGTTGGTCTGATTGAGTTCGTTTACCATGATTTCTGGCGATTTCCACTTGAATGGGAATCCATTGGCGGCGGACGAAAATGGCGTGCGCCGCCGGGAGCGGTGCGGCCACACTCCGCGGCATGACCACCGGCTCCACCTGGACGATCGCCCCCGCCCCCGTCGGTTCCCCCGAGGCGCTGGACCTGCTCCGGGCCTACCTCGTCGACGTCGCCGACCGCTACCACCGGCTCCACGAGGGGCGGGACTCGACGCCGGAGGAGATCGAGGAGGCCCTGGCCGACGCGCCGAGCGACCACCTCGCGCCCCCGACCGGGATCTTCCTGGTCGGCCGCCACGGCGGCGTCGCGGCCGCGTGCGCGGGCCTGAGCGTGCTCGATGCGACCACGGTCACGCTGACGAGGGTGTTCGTCCGGCCCGACCGGCGCGGCACCGGCGGCGGCGCCCGCCTGATGGAGGCCGTGGAGACGGCGGCGCGCGACCTCGGGGCCGAGAGGATCGTGCTGGACACGCGGCTCGACCTGGTGGAGGCCAGAGCGCTCTACGGCCGGCACGGGTACGCGGAGGTGCCCGCGTTCTCGGGGGGCCGGTACGCGGAGGTCTGGTACGCCAAGGACCTGCGCCCGGTCTAGGCGCGCACGGGCCACCGCGCGGACCCGATCACGCGCCCGCCAGCCGGAGCCGCACCCCTGCCTGCTCCTCCAGCGCGACCGGCCGACCGCCGCGGGCGTTGTGGGCGGCGGGCTCGCCGCCGGGGCCACCTCCACCTCGGTCCGCGTCGCCCTGGTGGCCCGCGGGCCGCGGGCCGGACCGCCCGTGCTGGCGGCGTGGACGGTGGCCGCGCTCCTCGGCGGCCACCCCGTGATCCGGGGCGGGACGCGTGACCCCGCCGTAGGCTCGCCGGGTGGATCTCGACCTCCCCGACGGGCGCACGGTGCGCGTGCACGACAGCGGCTCCCCCGGTCTGCCGGTGTTCTGGCACCACGGTTCCCCGCAGACCGGTGACCTCCTCGAACCCCTGGCGGCCGTGCCGGGCGTCCGCCTGGTGGGCTACGACCGGCCGGGCTACGGCGGCTCGACCCGCCGGGCCGGCCGGTCCACCGGATCGGCCGCCGCCGACGTGGCCGCCGTCGCCGATGCGCTGGGCATCGACCGCTTCGCCGTGGCGGGCCACTCCGGCGGCGGCCCGCACGCGCTGGCGTGCGGGGCGCTGCTGCCCGATCGCGTCCTCGCGGTGGTGTCCGTCTCCGGTCCCGCGCCGTTCTCCGCCGACGGCCTGGACTGGTTCGCGGGCATGGCGCCCGCGGGGGCGGCGGAACTGCGCGCGGCCGTCGCGGGCCGCACCGCCCTGGAGTCCTACCTGGCGTCGGCCGACTTCGACCCCGAGGTGTTCACCGAGGCCGACCTCGCGGCCCTCGCGGGCCCGTGGTCCTCGTTGGGCGACAACGCCGGGGCCGCGATGGCCGCGGGCCTCGACGGACTGGTCGACGACGACCTGGCGCTCGTCGCTCCGTGGGGCTTCGACCCGGCGCTCGTGGCCGCTCCGGTGCTCGTCCTGCACGGCGGGCAGGACCGGATGGTGCCCGGCGCGCACGGCGAGTGGCTCGCCCGCCGCTGCCCGTCGGCCGAACTGCTCCCGTACCCGGCCGACGGCCACGTGTCCGTGCTCGCCCACGTCGAGGCGGCGTTGGCCCTGGTCCGGGAGCGCGTCGCCGCGTGACCCCGCACCCGAATCGGTCGGGGTCGCGGCGCGGTCGTTGAGCGAGCAGGACTCCGAGGAGGGATCAGCGTCCCGCCGTGCGCGCCCAGCGGGACGTCGACCGGCGCCCGGCGAGCCCGGCCGACCAGCTGTCCACGGTGGACACGAGGGTCGCGTCCGTCGAGCGGGTCCTCAAGGAAGTCGAGCAGCCCCGGCCGCGTACGCCCAGAAGTCCCGCATCAGCGGCGGCGGGGTGGGACTGGTCATCGCCACCTGGGTCATCAGGACCGACACCGTGCCGGTGGCGGGCACGACGTGGGCCGAGGTCCCCGTGCCGCCGACCCAGCCGTACCGCCCCGGCACGTTCCACGGGTCGACGGCGGCGACGTCGACGGACCCGCCGAACCCCCATCCCTGGCCCTCCAGGAACAGCACCGCGTCCGCCCGCTGCTCCGGCGTCAGGTGGTCGGTGGTCATCAACCGCAGCGACTCCTCGGTCAGCACCGGAGGCCCCCCGCCCAGCAGCATCCGCCCGAACGCCAGGAAGTCGTCCGCGGTGGACACGAGCCCACCCGCTCCGGACTCGAACGCGGGCGGACTGCTCCACTGCCCGTCGGGCCGGTCCACCAGCGTCAACCCGCCGTTGTCGTCGGGCTGGTAGTAGGTCACCAGCCGCCCCACGTCGGACGGCGGCACGGAGAACCCGGTGTCCACCATCCCCAGCGGCGCGAAGACCCGCTCCCGCAGGAACTCCCCGAGCGAACACCCGGCCACCCGCTCGACCAGCACCCCGGCGATGTCCGACCCGGTGTTGTAGAGCCAGGCCTCACCGGGCTGCCGCAGCATGGGCACCGCGGCCAGCCGCCGCAGCCACTCGTCCGACCCCACCGTCCTCCCCGGTTCGGGCGGCCCCTGGATCGACCGGCTGAACAGCAACCGCACCGCGGGCAGGGAGAAGTCGTCCGGGAACCCGTACCCGCACCGGAAGGTGAGCAGGTCGAACACCGTGAACCGCCGCACCGCGTCCACCACGTCGTCGACGGCGGCACCCGGCTCCCGCACCACCTTGACCGGGGCCAGTTCCGGCAGCCACCGGGAGACGGGGTCCTCCAGCCCCACCAGCCCGTCCTGCACCAGCACCATCACGGCGGTCGTGACGACCGGCTTGGTGATCGAGGCGATCCGGAAGATCGCATCCCGCGCCATCGGTGCCGACCCGTCGACGTCGACGGCCCCCACCGCCGCCACCTCGACCTGGTCGCCACGCGCGACCAGCCCCACCGCCCCCGGCACCACCCCGGCCTCCACCCGTGCCACCAGCAACTCGCGCAGCGCCGCCATCGGACCACCCTCCACTCGTTCCGTCGAGGTGCAGACCTCCCGGACCGGGGAAAGTCATCGCGAACTACTGCTGGTCCATCCAGGTGGTCAGCGACGTGGTCCAGTGGTTCACCGGACTCGTGCACACCGCGTTCTCGACGGGCAGGCACTCCCGGTCGTTCCACACCAGGAACCCGGCGGTCAGGGCCACGACGAGCACCCACCGCGGCGCGGCGCGCGTGATGGCGAGCTTCGGCAGGCCCTGCCGCGCGAAGCCCTGGACGGCGTCGACCACCGCCACGACGGCGGCGCCGTACCCGTAGACCACCTCGGGCGGCACGCGGTCGAACCGCCGGAACACCCGGCTGACCGCCAGGTCCGGAACCAGCAGGCACACGCGCACGGCTTCGGCGAGCAGGACGACCGGCGTGACCAGCGCCGCGCCCAGCAGCGGGAGGCCCCTGGTCGCCAGCAGCCTCAGCAGGGCGAAGCCGAGGTACGCCACCAGGACGAACTCGACGAAGGCCCGCATCCAGAACGGCATCCCGAGCTGGGTCGCGAACCCGTCCAGCAGGACGAGGAGGTCACCGACCAGCGGGACGCCCGCCACCGGGTTGAGGACGTCATCCATCGTCTTCCTCGTCCTCCTCCTGATCCGTCCGAACGGCCTCGACCGGCTTGGGCCTCCGGGGTCCGGCGGGCTTCTCCCCGTCGAGCGACCTGCTGCCCTGCAACTGCTCGATCACCGTGCTGCTCGCGTTGGCCATGATGGCGGCGATGTCCTTGCGGTTGACCAGGTTCGCCTCGAGCAGGGAGTTCAGCACCGCGTTCGCGCCGTCGAACTCCATCTGCTTCTGCTTCATCATCAGCTGGATCACGTCGTTGACGTCCTCCCCGTGGTCGGAGAGGCGCAGCGCCAGGACGTTGTGGTTGTCCGTCCGCAGCGCGTCCGCGTAGACGGTCATCCGCTCCACCTTCAGGTCGAGGTCGTGCTTCTGCTTGAGGGCGTCCAACTTCTGCTGGAACTCGGCCCGTTGCAGCTCCAGCACGTGGGAGTGCTGCTCCGTGATGCCGGTGCTCTCGATGTTCTCCCGCTCCCACCTGGCCCGCGTCCGGCCCGCGATGTGGGCGTTCGCCTCGGCGGCGAGCGTCACCACCACCCGGCAGCCGAGGATCTTCACCCCGTTGGCCAGCGGGATCGAGTGCGCCTCGAAGTCCTCGTGGTCCTCGTTGATCCGCTTCTCGGCGGCGGCGCTGCTCTCCAGGTCGAACAGCCGCGACACCGTCCGCAGCCGCACGACCAGGTGCTGCTTGATCGAGGCCTCGGGGTTGTCCAGCTGGGCGCGCACGGCGGCGACGGGGTCGGAGACCCGCCAGGTGACGTCCACCTTCGCCGAGAACGAGAACGCCTCCTCCTTGGACGGGAGTTCGACGTCGAACGTGTCCTGGTGCGTCGACACGTCGACCGCGTACACCTCCCTCGGCGTGGCGAGCCACAGCTCGCCCATCGTCAGCCGTCCCTTGACGACCACGTACTCACCGCGCTTGGTGACGTACACGATCGCCGAGTGCCCGGACGACGCCGGACTGGACCTGCGCAGGTTCGCCCTGCTCGCCTCGATGGTCCGGACGACACCCGTGCCGGTTGGTCTGTCCACGTCATGGCCCTTCCTGGTCGAAGTGGTCCACCACCGCGCGCACCGCGTCGACCGGACCGCCGGGCCGTGACGCCCAGTGCTCCAGCTCGTACCGGACGCTGTCCACGTCGTCGGCCTCGACGGCGATGTCGCGCAGCAGTCGGGCGAGGGGCGCGCGGAGGGTGTTGTCGCGCTGGGCCAGGCGGACCCAGTCGCGCAGCAGCCCGTAGCCGCGCCGCAGGAAACCCGCGGTCTCGATGATCCGGGCGAACAGCACCACGATCCGCTCGCGGTGCTCGGGGTGCTCCTCGGCGAGCCACAGCAGCGCGGGCCACTTCACCGAGCTCTCCGGCACCGTCACCGTCAGGTAGTTGCCCACGACGAGCACGGCGAGCAGCGCGGTGTTCCGGCGGTTCGGGAACTCGTCGTCGTCGCTCCACGCCACGAGCGCGGTCAGGACCTGCACCGGGTCGTCGACCCGGCAGAACACGTCGCTGACGCTCTCGCTGATCGCGAACGCCGTCGGCCAGTCGGCGTGCCTGGCGGTCCGCTTGAGCAGCCGCAGGACCGTGCCGGGGCTGGCCGAGGTCGTGGTGCCGATCGCGCGGGCCGCGGTCTTCCTCCGCGACCAGCTGCCCCTGTCCTTGAGCCACCTGTCGAGCATCCGGTGCACGACGCGCCCGAGGGCGGGGTGCTCGGCGGGGAGCTGCAACGCCGCCACCGCGGAGTCCCTCATCGCGGGGTCGTCCGACTCCGCCCAGGGCAGCACCACCCGGTTGTGGATGCCGATGAAGTCGAAGAGGCTCAGGAACCCGACCGCCATCCCGGTCCGCACGCGCACCCGTTCACCGAGGGCGCCGCCGAGCCCGCGCAGCCAGTCCTCGACGACCTCCATCCCCTGGTCGTACTCGGTGCACAGGTGCTCCAGGACCCACGCCGGGTAGTTGTCGTTGCGGAACCTGACCTTCCGCACGGCGATCGGGCCGAACGCGGTGTCCTCCAACGACTCGACCACCTCCGCGCGGGCGTCCTCCAGGCGCTTGCCCAGCGGCGTGGCGAACAGCGCCCTGCCCCGCTCGCCGGGGCGACGCCGTTCGATCCTCCTGATCCGGTCGGCGAGCATCGTCGCCGCCTGCGACACCAGCTGCACGGACTCGTCGTTGAACACCGCGAGCGAGATCATGAAGGCCCGCTGCTCGACGTCGGTCTGCTGGTTGAACCAGTCGAGGAAGTTCGCGCGGCTCGTGCGGGAGTACCGCTCGCGCACGGTCGCGACGTCGATGCGCCCGGCGGCCACGTCCACCAGCAGGGAGCCGAGGTGGGCCAGCTCCCGCCGCGGCACGTCGTCCGTCAGCTCGGCGACGATCTCCTCGACCTCCGGGTCCTCCAGCACCGCGAGACCCGTTCCCCCGGCCCCGGACACCGCCATCCCCCAGGACAGGTGGCGCCGGATCAGCTCGGCGGGCTCGACCCCGCCGAGGTCGTCGACGACGAGGTGCCCGATGTCCGCGACCGGCAGCTCGGTGGAGTCCTCGGCGATGACGACGAGCATGCACCCGGTGTCCCGCATGAGCCTGCTGAGCCGCTCGGTGTGGAACGAGCGCAGGTCGCGCGCCTGGTCCGGGTCCAGCGATTCGAGCAGGTAACCGTGCAGGCCCTTGAAGTTCTGCCCGTCGAGGGTCTTCAGGTTCACGTCGGGGTCGAGCTTGAGCACGCCCTCGCGGCACAGCTCGTCCAGCAGGCGCAGCGCCGTCGTCGTGCGCCCGGTCCCCCCGCGGGCGTGGATCACCACCACCTGGTGCGACTGGAGCGCCCTGCGGAGCGCCGAGTACCGCGCGGGCTCCACGTAGGACTCGCGGATCCGCGCCAACGTCGTGCTGGGCACCGGCCCGCTGTCCACCACCATGCCCACGTGGCTGGAGTTGCCGGTCGCGTAGTTGTCGCCGACCTGGCCCACGCTCGTCTCGCGGAAGAAGAAGTTCGCGGTCCCGCCGACCCCGCCCAGCATCTGCTTCGCCGTGTGCAGCATGTCCCGCAGGGCGTTCCACTCGTGCGCGCTGTCCGGGTCGGACGCCTTGGTCTGCGCGGCGGAGAACCCCTCGTCGTCCTCGTCCTTCCGCTCCTCGTCCGACGAGTCCTCGGCGGTGACGGGATCCGGATCCACGGCCGCGTCGGTCGTGTCATCGGTGCCCATCGCCGACCCCGGAGCCGTAGTTGTCACCGATCTGCCCCGCGGTCACCTGTCCGTTGAACGTGGTGACCTTCGTGACCACCGGCCCCGGCGTCTTCTCGGCCTCGTCTCCGGACGGCGGTCGCGGGTACCCCACGACCCGGACGTGGACCCCGACCCCGTCGGGCAGCCGGACCCGCCGGAACGCGGCCGGGTTGCTGCCGCCGTGACCGTGGCGGACCACCTTGTCGTACACCCGCTGCGACACCACCACGGCGCAGACGCCCTTGCGGGCAGCGGCCAGCACCTCCCCCACCACGGCGGAGGCAGCAGCGTCCACCGTGCCCGTGACGTCGACGCTCCGCCGATCCCCGGAAAATTGTCCACAGTGGACGGCGATCCGCAACTTCCCGCCCGTGGCGGCGGATCCACGTTCCTCGTGCACGGAGGCGATGGCGGAAGCCAGGTCCGCCACCACGTCCGCGACCGATGCCACCGACTCCGGCACGACCGCCACCACCCGCCGCGCGGTCGACCACCGCCGCTCCCGCTCCACCCCGATCCCGCACCGTTCGAGCGCGGTGTCCAGCACCCGGTCCAGCTCGGCATCGGCCTCGTCCGTCACGAGCACGACCACCGACGACGGCACCGCGACGGCCTCCGCCACCCGCCCCAGCTTCGCGATCAGCATCGCCGCCAACTCGGCGGGCGACGTGGACCGCGCGTCGGCGCACGCCGTGGTCCGGTGGATCCCCGGCACCTCGGTCTCGTCGAACAGCACGGGGAGCAGGTAGGGCTCAGCGGTGTGGATGGCCCGATCCTGCGCGGCCTGCCGCTCGAACGTCGTCCACACCCGCCGCGCATAACCCGCGGAAGCGAACAACACGCAGAACCGCGCCCGGTTCCGGTAGACGTCGACCAGGTGGTCGTACAGGTTCCGCCCCCACATGTCCTCGGTCTCGTAGGCGTCGTAGAACACCGACACCCCCCGCTCCCGCAACACCCCGGCAAGCTCCTCCGCGTACACCCGCTCACTACCCGCGAAGGACAGACAAACGTCGTACACCTCATCCCCACCCATCCCACTCCCCAGCCCCACCACCAGCCCAGGCCTCAAGCAAACGCGCCACCCGCCCCCGATACCCGTGATGGCAACAAGTTGTCCACGTACTGTCTCGACGCGCTGGAGTTGACAACCGCATTCGCCCACGTGGGCCGCACGGTGCTGAGGACGGCGAACACGCTGACGACCATCCCGATCACAGCGAACACCAGCCCGGCGACAGTGGGACCGATGGGCATTTCCCGGATCGCCGTGCCACTGCGGCAGGCAGTGGAAGGCCTGCTGTCCGGTCGCAGTTCAGCGACCGTCCCGCCCGACGGCAACGGCACGGTCCGAGGCGGGGAACCGTGTCACGTCAGCGCAGGTCCGTTCAGTTCTCGAACGGGTCGTCATCGCCTGGGGTGACAGCCACACGCGAGGGGGACCTTCCGCCCGCCCGAAGACGCGAAGGACGACCTGCTCGCAACTGCCACCCGTTCGTGGCTCTCCGGCGACTGGTTCGGCCTGAGCGCCGTAGACGGCCGGGCGAAAAAACAAAGCCCTTGACCGCGTTCACGCTGGTCAAGGGCCTTTTCGCAGTGGTCAGACGATGTGCCCCCGGCAGGATTCGAACCTGCGCTCCCGCCTCCGGAGGGAAGGCCTGGAAGCTATCACCCGTCTCTACCTGCAACTATACTCTCATTCAGGCTTCCAGGGGTCTCGTGAATTCCTCTGGTTGACCCTGGTTCGTGTCACGTTTGATGTCACGATGCAGCGCGGTTCATGGTCGAGTTTTTAGTGGTACAGATCACTATTTTGCTGCTCGTGTCGGGCGTGTTGCGGCTCCTGCCTCGCCAAGTTGATCGCTGACTCGTGGACGACATGCACTCGGCCGCGGGTGGGGCGACGAGATTCTGTCTACTGTCATCGCGACAGCCAAGCCTGCTCCCGGTTGGAGCAACCGATCCCGTGTGTCGAGGGCGAACTTGCGAGCACATGATCCGGCTTGTTCATGAGGTGGACTATGTACCTGGCTCACTAATTGTTGAGTGTCTGAACGGTGTGGCCGGAAGGGCATGGTTGCTGAAGTGTTCAACTGCCATCTAAATTGTGCTCTTGTTTCAGATTCCATTATTTGGATTGTTGACATTCTTGTCGTAGTAGAGAGGACTGGCGTCGGCATGTTTACCGAGCCATTCGAGGTAGCCGACTATGCTTGGTGTGCCATAGTTTATGGTTAGCTCAAGTCCGAACAGGGCAAGCGCGAAATAATATTCTCCCCGCTCGGTGTGTAGAACTTCAAACTCCCATACTCGTTGCACTGTTGAGCCGTCGGCGAGAGTCCATGACTTATTCGAGTCGTAGATCCTGCGGCTATAGTAGGGCCAAGGATGTCGCGATCCACGCCGTGCATATTCCCTGATGGGGTCAAATTGTGGCTCTGTGGCCAAGTAGTGAAGACCCTCTTCGGAAAAAGCGAGGCGCGTGGCCATAGCTTCCAGGGCGACTTTTGCCAGAAATCGAGAGGTTACTTTCTCGTCCCATGTATCCTGAGGGGTGGGAAGGTTGATCACATTAGCGCCATGGTGAAAGATTAGATCAAATGCCTCGGGTGATACCTCGACGGAGCCGATATTCGAACCTAAAGCAAACTGTCGTGCAAGAACTTCCGCATCGGGTCCGACAGTTCCGGCAAGCGGCGGTATTCTCCCCTTCTTGTTCGATACGCGTTGATGAAAGCGAAGCGCGTTAACGTTGGCCAAGTCCATAAGGGGCTTCTCGACCTTGCGTGCAAAATAGTTATTGCATTTATCGCAAACGACACCCGGCGGCAGGGTGAGGGTGGTATTGCCAAGAGATTCGGGTATGACGTGTTCAACGCTTCTGGAGTCGAGTGAATCACATTTGCAGAATAAGCAGATCAATGGTTATTCTCTCGTGAAGGCCAATAGGTCTGAATGTATGGTTCAAGTTCTCTGAGATGATTGATGCTCTGCGCAATGCTACGCGTTTCAATTAGTGCTGTATGTGGTGCTGCCACCAGGCGAAGTTCTCGTCGGTGTGGCGGGGAATGTAGCTGGCTTCGTCCCGTACGCGCTGGAGAAGTACGGCAATCTCTTGCCGACTCTGCCCGATGGCCTCTGTGTACTGCCGGAGGATCGTCGTGGTTCCTGTCGGCACGGCGATGCCGGCCTCGACGGCGACCCGTCGAGCCTTCCGGTCATCGGTCGCCATGGGCAGTGAACGCGAGCAGGCAATAGCGATTGTCGCGGCTTCACCGTCGTCGATGTCGCGCGCCAGTTCGACATAGGCGTCAAGTTCAGGGCCGACGAGTGTCAGCACGTGAGCCAGAGGCGGTGTATCCGACACTCGTCCTCGTCGATACACGGTGATGGTTTCCTGGTCGACGTGCAGTTCACCGCACTCCGCGGCTGCCTGCTTGGCCATGAGGAAGTGGATGTCGAGGGCCGCCGTGATCTCCGAGGCACTGTCCGTTGCCAGTAGGTTGATCGCGATGCATGCGTCCAAGAGCAGCTGATTTCGCACTACCTGTCACTCCACGCTGTCCAGGAGATCGACGATCTGTGACTGTCCGTCTTCGCCGACATCCTGCGTGGAGGTCAGTTTGTGGAACTCCGTGCGTGCTTCCACGATGCTCATGTCCAGGTACTGGGCGAACTGCGTTTCGGTGATCTCCCCGTCCATGAAAAGTTGGGTGGCGAGCGTGCGGTAGTGATACGGGAGTGGGGCCCCGTTGTCCTGGATGGGTGCGAGGTTGAGCATGTCCGCGGCGGCGCGTGGTTGGAACTTGTTGTCCTTGAGTCGATCCCAGGTACCCGGCTTGATCAGGTCGAGGGTTTCCAGTCGCAGGCACAGGGCTTGGACCGACACGCGGTAGGCATGGGCGAGTTGCACGAGGGTGGCTGGTGTCGCCTTGCCGTCGCTGTCCTGTTTCAGCTCGTGGAAGCGACGGACGATGCCGTTGCGGGGCATGAGGAAGTTGGCGGCGAAGGCCTCGGCGAAGCGTTCTGTGTCGTTGACGCGACCGGCGCCGAGCCGGGTGACTTCGGGCCGGTCGCGTGAGGCCAGGAAGTGGGCGTATTCGTGGGCCATGGTCCAGCGGCGTCGTTGCGGTGGGTGATTGCGGTTGATGCCCACGCAGCCGCCCAGCGGGTCGACGTGGATGAACAGGCCGGCGACCTTGGAGGGCAGGTCGAGGAAGAAGATCCGCAGGCCGACCTCGACTTCCAGGACTTCGCGCAGCACTTGAAGTGGTCCGTCACCGAGTCCGAGCCGGTTGCGTTCCTCGGTCGCGAGGGCTTCCCCCGCGCTCTCGGGTCCGAGGTAGTCGGTGGACCTGACTGCGGGCGGTCGTCCCGGAAGCCTGAACTGGGATCGACGCAGCAGGTCGAGGTAGCCGTCCGCGAACCGCTCCAACTCGTCGACGGCCTGCTCCAGGTCGCCGTCGGTGGAGTTGGTCATCAAACCGGTGCGGAACCTGGCGCGGATCGACGCGGGAGGGGCCGAGGGGCGCAGCAGGGTCGCGACGTCCTGCCCGTAGAGCTCCGCGAGCTTGACCAGCTCTGCGGAACTGACCGCGCGAGTGCCCTTCTCCATGGAGATCAGCGTCGGGCGGCTGACTCCAAGCTCTGCCGCCACCTGGGCCTGGGTCAGCCGGACGGTCTCCCGCGCGCTGCGGATCCGTGTGGCCAATGCCTCGGTCGACTCGTGCTCATCCACTGTGACACCCATCGCTGACATCCTGAAGCCGTGTGCCGAACCAGTCATCGACGCGCAAACCTAGCGAGTCCATGAAGATCGGCCATTCCTGGGTGTAGGTCGCGAACATACTGGCGAGCGTCTCGCGTGACACCAGCCCGGCGGTACGTGTCAACGCCGGGAACTCGTCGATCAACGCAGACCACGGTGCGTCAGCCTCCAGGCAGGCTTGCATGCGCGAGGCTTGCCACAGCATCGCGACCAAGCCTTCAGTGGAGGCGGTGGCGTTCTTCCTGTAGGCGAGGTGGTCATCGATCGACGGGTGCACTGATGCGGCCACTGCCTGCCTGCGCAGCAGGCACGAGGTGCACACACCACAGCGCGGATGGCCCGCCACCCGTGAGGCGAAGCTGGTGTCGCACGACACGCTCGCCGACATCGCCGCGACCGCCGTCGATGGCACGGCCGAGAGCACCTGAGCCTTGGTCATGCCCAGGAACGGATTGTGGATCGTGAAGTCGTTCCCGGTGAGTTCGCGAAGCAGGTTCTCCATCCCCGCCGTCGTCTTCGGATGAGCCGACTTCGTCGCCTGGGCGCCGAGCTGAGATCGGATGTAGGGGAGGTTCACCGCGCCGATGCCGTTCTCACAGAACCACAGACGACGAACATCCAGTGTCAACGCGGTGGCCACACCGGCAGCGAGGAACACCAGCCCGCGGGAGCGTTGAGAAGACTCGGTCCTGGCCAAGTCTCCTGTCAGTCCACGGGTGAGATTGATGTTGAAGCGGATGTGGCGGTCCTCGTCGACATCGGGGCCCAGGCGACCCAGGACTGTGCGCTGCACTCCGAGCATGTGGTTGTTGGTTACGACACTGACCGGAAGAAGGGCTTGGTGGGAAGCCTGGGTCGCCAAGCCCGCCGAGGAGTCCAGGCCGCCGGAGAAGAGCATGGGCTCCAAGCCGTCCGGCAGGACGTCCAGCAGGTACCCCTGCCCGGAGAACAAGCCCGTGCCCTCGGCCGGGACGAACGAACAGTCCCACTGGTCGTCGGTCAACCACTCCAGCAGCGAGTGGACCGACTCCAGCGCCGCTGTCCACCGGTCCGGCTCGCGAACCGCAATGATCGCGCGGATCCCGCGACCCCAATCCGGGCCGTTGTCGTAGCCGAGGTAACGCGGCCGTCGAACCATCCGGTCGATCGCGTAGACCGCTCCGGCGAAGTCGAGCAGATCCGCCGCCACCACCGGAAGGTGACGCGACAGCAGGTCGACCACACCGCCACCATCGAGTCGGGCGTCCACGCCGAACCGGACGCGCTGCTCGTCCGGGGATTCGTCCGACCAGTACCTGACCACCGCGTCGGAAGGAGTCACGTCCACAGTCTTCACAGGTCGTCCAATCCGGTGCGCAGCAGCTCCTCGAGAGGCTTGGTGGGTGACCGGCGGTCCGGAGCGCGCAGACCCTCACCAGTGGGGTGGCGGATGAAGCGATCGCGAAGTGCGGCCATGGGCGGGGACTTGGACAGACTGGTGAACAGATCGCGTAGCTGAGCCATGGTGTAGTACCCATCGGCGATGAGGGTGGGCAGCATGTGATCCAGCCCGGCCCCGGCGACTCGTTCCAGCAGGCGCTCCGCGAGAGCCTCGGTGGCCGTGTCGGGCGAGACCAGGTTCATGCGTTCCTGCATCGAGGACGCCAGCGCTGGTGCTACCTCGTCGAGCAGTCGGCCCATGACGCCGGCGCGTGACTGCATGGGGATCTGCACGAGGGCTTCGTGGCTGTCCTGGACTGCGGCTAGTCGGACGCTCTCCGCGACCTCGGCCAGTTGGGGAACACCGCCGGATGCACGGATGGAGTCGGCGATCGCTGCCACCATGGCGTCCTCGACCTCGGTCGAGGACGCGCCTGCTTTCAGCAGGTTGGCGACCTTGCGCCACTTGCCGCCAGCTCGCCACGCTAGGTAGTCACCGTCCGGCATGCCGCCTCCTTACCTCTTGACATGAGAGTACGCCCATGTGGCTCTTCTGTGTCAATAAGTAAACGGGTGATGGAGTCGGGGCGTGATGTCGACTGCGGCAGCGCGCAGAGGCCTCCGCGATCTCGCACGTCGGGACCGCTGGTGGCTGCAGTCATGGAGTACGACTACTCAGCGCAGTGTCGTCTGCCTCGACGGGCCGTTCTGATCTGTCGAGCGTCAGCGGCGATGGAGGCGTCGGAGGGTGGCGCGGCTGCGTTGGACCCGGCTGGCTTATCGGGCTAGGCGACCGGTGATGCCTCCCGGGCGCACCTGATCAGGTTCGGCTTGCGTGGACGAGCCGTCGCTGGTCGATGACGAGTTCGAGGCGACCGCGCAATGCCGGACGCCGTCACTGGTGCGGTCATTGCCTCGGCCTGGCGGTGTGGGGTTGAGCCCTCCTCTCGTGGTTCGGCGTCGTGCACCGTGACGATGGCGCGGTGACCCGGCGTCGTGGCGACGAGGTGATCGTGCGCGAGTTGGGTGATGGCGCGGTGGGCTGTGCTGGGTGCAACGTGGTAGGTCGCGGCGAGCTCGGCGGTGGAGGGAACTGTTGCCCCGCAGGGGAGACGACCGTTTTCGATGTCGTCGCGGAGGTTATGGGCGATGGTGAGGTAGGAGGTCGGTTGTCCGCGGCGGGTGGTCAACGGGGTCGGTGTGCCGGGCGGGTTGTCGGTGCTGCTGGGCAAGGGGAGTAGGCGGGCCAGGGTGGTGCTGGCGCGTTGGTCGGCTTCGCGGATCCATGCTGAGTAGTACTTGAGGGTGGTGCCGCCGTCGGCGTGGCCGAGTCGTCCTACGACGGTGCGCAGGTCGACTCCGGCTGTGATGAGTTCGGTGGCGTTGAAGTGGCGCAGTTTGTGCCAGCTGGTCGCGATGCCCAGTGCGCGGGTCAGGTGCCGGTACCACTGGGTGACGGTGGCCGGGGGGCGTGGTGTGTGTCCGTCGCGTGCGGGGGAGAAGAGGAATGCGTCGTCGGGCAGGGTGCCGCCGAGTTGTGTTGCTCGTTGTCGGCGGTAGTGGTGGTAGGCGGTGAGCATGGCGATGGTTTTGTGGTCGAGCAGGATGTGGCGGCGGGTGTGGAGTTTGGTGTCCTTCTCCCACAGGGTGGTGCCGAGGTGGGCGATGCTGCGTTCGACGACGAGGAGTCGTCGTGCGGTGTCGAGGTCGGTCCAGCGCAGGGCGCACAGTTCACCGCGGCGTATGCCGCTGGCCATGGCCAGCCACACCATGGGGCCCCAGTCGGGATCGGTCCAGGCCGCGGCCAGGATCCGGGTTGCCTGTTCTCGGCTGGGTGGTCGTGGCCGAGGTGGTCCGGCGGAGGGGGCTCGGGTGTCGACGACGGGGTTGCGGGCGAGCCACTTCCATCGCAGGGCGCTGTGGTAGGCGGCGCCGATGAGGAAATGCAGTTTGCGGACGGTCGAGGCCGCCAGGGGGCGGCAGACGTGCTCACGGGTTTGTCGTCGGCGCCCCGTGGTGTGGCAGTTGTGGTCGCGGCAGCGCCGGAGTTGCGCGTAGCAGTCTTCGAGGGTTTCGGTTGTCAGGTAGCGGATCCGGATGTGGCCGATCATCGGGACGATGTGGGTGGCGGCCAGTTCGGAGTATCGCTGGCGTGTGGTTTCGGTCAGGGAGAGCAGCGCGATGTGCCGGTTGACCAGCCCGGCCACGGTGCTGTCGCCGTGGCCTTGATGGCTGCCGCGGCCGGCGGTGAGGAGCCGTTGACGGGCTTCCTCGATCTCGATGAGCGCGGTCGGGCTGTCGGGGATGGTTTCGCTGGCGTAGCGGGACCGCCCGGTGGACGGGTCGACCCCGGCGTAGACGCGGATCCGCCAGGAGCCGCTGGGCAGTTGTTCGACACTGCCCTGCGCTTGGGACGGACGATGATGTTGGTTGCGTCGGGTGGTGGACGCAGTAGTGGCTTTACTCATAACTTACGTTACTGCCGCATGTGGACGGTCGCGACTTGTCGCAGGTGGACAGTGGGTTCATGTTCGAACACCAGCTGAAGAAGCCTGTCCGTTCAACTTTCGGGATTTCTGGCGGTTCGTGTCCTGGACGACTTAGCGGGTGGATGCCCGGCGTAGGACGCCGGGCATCCACCCTCAAGCACCTACCGGACGGGCTTGGCGCAAGTTAGCATGTGCCACCAGAACGGACCGTAGGTGGTGCAGCTGTAACCGTTGCGCTCGTACCACCACTTCGTGGCCTGCCCGACGACCACCATGAACAGCATCCGAGCCCCGATGACGACGAACCAGGCCGGATCGGCTACGACCGGGTAGGCGGTGTTCTGGCCGTGCTCGACGACCTGGCGCAGCGTGGTTCCCTGCAACTCGAACCGAGTGGGCACCGCGGCACCGTTGGCATCGCGTGCCCACGGCGTGGCGATGGTCGCCGCCGGTTCGCCGGCCGCGTTCAGCACCACGGCTCCTCCGTCGGTCTGCAGGGCGATCTGCCCGCCCTCGGGAACGGTCACGCCGAAGTCGAACGACGTGGGGGCGGAAGGACCGTCGATCGTGATCAGTGCCTGCACACCAGTAGAGGTGGGCTTGACCGCGATGTCGGTCTGGGCCGCAGTCTCGGTGTACACGGTCGTGCCGTCGACCACCACGGCGTTCTCCGCCTCGTGCGCGCCGGGCACGCTCATCGCCATGCTCGCACCGGTCGGAGTGCTCAGGGTGATCTGCTCCGCGGGGTCGGCGGGCACGGTCACGGTCGCGCCGGTGGCGGTGCGGGCAAGGGTGTCTCCCTCCTGGGAGATCTCCACACTCGCCGGGGTCGTGCCGTCGGAAACGGCGGCGACCACCTGAGCGGCCTCGGTGGCCTGCTCGACGACCGACGCATCAGTCACGGTCGTCACCACCGCAGGGTCGTCAACCGTGTCCGCCTGCGCGATGGAGGCGCCGGTCATCGCCAAGGTCACCGAAGCGACAGTGACGCATGCCGTCAGCGCCATGCGACGTCCGGAATAGCCAAGTCGGGAACTCTTGTTCACTGAGCCTTTTTCATCCTGATTCGGATGCCTTGGCGGGCAAGGGATGTGGGCCACAAGCCGAGGATCGTCGGTGTGTCGGTGTGACAGCGGATGAAGCCCTCGGTAGGAGGGCTGTCGACCAAGATCAGTCCTGTTACACCGAGGGCTTCGCATGCTGTTCTACCGTGCCGCACTGCCGTTGTCACATCAGACCCTGACCTTCGTGTCCGGCCTGGTCCGCGCCCATCGTCGGCGGTCGGGCTCGGTATGGCGCAAGCTCAATCCAGGCCAGCAGGCCCTGCTGGCACTGGTGTACCTGCGCAAGGGCGAGACCTTCGCCGAGATCGGCGCCGGGTTCGGCGTCTCCACCACGACCTGCTGGCGCTATGTCAACGAAACCGTCGAACTCCTGGCCGCACGGGCACCGAAGCTGCGGGCCGCACTGCGCACGGCGAAACGACGGGGCCTGGCCTACGTGGTCGTCGACGGCACCCTGATCCCGATCGACCGGATCGCCGCCGACCGACCCTTCTACTCGGGCAAGCACAAGATGCACGGGGTGAACCTGCAGGTGATCGCCTCGCCGGACGGCACGATCCTGTGGGTATCAGGTCAACTGCCGGGTAGCACCCATGACACCGCGGCCGCCCGGATCTGGAACATCCTCGCCGCACTCCGCGACACCGGACTGATCGCCTTGGCCGACAAGGGCTACCACGGGTACGACCAGACCGGCCACCAGGTGATCACCCCGTACAAGGGCCGCAACAAGCCCGAGTCCCAGAAGGACGCCAACCGCGCCCATGCCCGCTTCCGCGGTCCCGGCGAACGTGCTAACGCCCAACTCAAGACCTGGCGCATCCTCCGCAAACTCCGCTGCTGCCCCCGCCGCGCCGGCCGACTGGCCAAAGCCATCCACGTGCTACAGAACTACTCCAAAGCCATCCACGTGCTACAGAACTACGAGGTCACCGCCGGATGAAAAAGGCTCACTATGTTCAACTCCCCTGATCCGGTGCAGCAAATTTTCCTGGGCTGCACATGAGTCGTATCGTCGAACGCTCGCCAAGCGCTACGCAATATTGTGAACGAATGCAAGTACCTCGTCGCTGAGTGGTGGCAGCTTGATGTTCAAAATCGAAATCTTCTAATAGTGGTCAGAATGTGGACAGTTTGTTTCGATTTATTGACAGAAGCTTGCGAGACGGTCGAGAGGGCTTCGTGGCCATCGCGCGCTGGCGGCGCTCATCACGGGTGCGTCGTCATTGGGACATGACGGCACTCAAGGCAGAGCAGCGTGACGCAATCTGTTTGGTTGGTCCCGCCTCGTCGTCGCAACCTCCGGCCTCGTCCTGGTGTCGGAATGGCATACCGATCCAGGGCAGGTCGTCACCACTCGATCGACACTGACGGTCTCGACAACACACGCCCACTTGAGGTACGACGATCGACAGTGGTGCGGTCTGGAGTGGTTTGTACGTCAATCTCGACGTCGGTTCTCCGGTAACAGCGACATCACCGCATTCCGGAGCATCGCAGCATTGGTAAATTTCGACGTCATTTCCGGTGTGGGACATGGTTGTCGGGTCCGCTTGTCCTGGACATTCCGCCATGTCGTAGCCACTGGTCCCAGTGGAGCGCCTGCAGCGCAGAGAGGGCCAACGGCCTGGATCAGCAGCGAGCAGCGGCGACAATCGGCTGTGAGGACGGGCCCCGTGTCGTCGGATTCTACGAATATTGATCATGCTCGGTGCCCACCAGCGCCGTCCGGTTTTGTGAGCAGGTGTCGTCAGAGTTCACCAGTACAGCCATCCGAGCCCGTCGCCGCCGATCTTTACGCGATCCTTACGGCTCACATGCCCGGCCTTTACAAGTACAGGACACGCCCACGGGTTGACTTCGGCTTGTGAACGGTCTGGCCCCTTCGGGGCACTTGGTGTTGTTGGCCGGGTATGGCGGCGCTGACCGATGGCCGCACGTGGGCGCAGCGGCGGCGCGGCGAGCAGCTCGTGCACTTCGGTAGCGACGTCGTCGAGAGCGACAGCGCGGACAAGACCGGCTCAGTCTGCAGCCCTCTGGAGCGAGCGGATCGGCTACGAGCCAGTGCCCGGTGACCTCGGCACATCCTGATTCATGGCGACGTCCCCGCAGATCTCGGCCACGGCGGCGACCGGGCTTGTGATCACCCCTGTTGGCTCTGAGCGCGCCGGGTGGACAGTCACCGGGTACTTGCCGGGGATACCGACTCTGTGTCCGTGCGTTCGGCACGGTGATTACCGACTGGAGATGTGGCATGACCGATACACCTGAGTTCGCGGTGCCGGCACGGGTGGACAGCCCGGTGCGGCGTGCGGCGCCGTCGAGCGGACTCGGCCGGTGGTTGTTGCAGCACCGGGTGCAACCCGTGGTGGGGCCGGAGAGCAGTGACGAGCACACCACGCCCCAGTCATGGTGGAAGGTCATGTGCTTGACCGGGGTGGACTACTTCTCCACCCTGTCCTACCTGCCCGGTATCGCCGCGCTGGCAGCCGGGGCGCTCTCGCCGCTGGCTACGTTGCTGATCGTCGCGTTGACTCTGTTCGGCATGCTGCCGATGTACCGGCGGGTCGCCAGGGAAAGCCCGCACGGACAGGGTTCGGTGGCGATACTGGAGAACCTGCTGCCCTTCTGGCGGGGCAAGGTGTTCGTGCTGGTGCTACTGGGGTTCGTGGCCACCTCCTGGATCATCACCATCACCCTGTCCTCGGCCGATGCCACCGTGCACGCCGTGGAGAACCCGCACGCTCCCGCTTTCCTGCACGGGCACGAAGTGCTCGTCACCGTCGTGCTGCTGCTGATCCTCGGCGCGGTGTTCCTGCTCGGGTTCAGCGAGGCCGTCGGTGTGGCCATCCCGTTGGTGGCGGTGTTCCTGGTGCTCAACGCCGTGGTCGTCGTGGCCGGTGTCATGCAGGTGCTGGCCGAACCGGTCGCGTTGGATCGGTGGGTCGAGGCGTTGACCACCGGCGGCGGTGGGCTCACCGGAGTGATCGGTCCGGCGATCCTGGCCTTCCCGCTGCTGGTGCTGGGACTCTCGGGATTCGAGACCGGGGTGAGCATGATGCCCCTGGTCGCCGCGGACGGTTCCACCGCGGAGCAACGGTTGGACAACCGCGTCCGCAACACCCGCAAGCTGCTCACCGCCGCCGCGGTGATCATGTCGGTCTACCTGATCGCGACCAGCTTCGTGTCCACCGTGCTGATCCCCGCCGAGCAGTTCCAGCCCGGCGGCGAAGCCAACGGCCGTGCCCTGGCGTTCCTGGCCCACGAACTGCTTGGCGAGTGGGTCGGTACCGCCTATGACATCAGCAGCATCCTGATCCTGTGGTTCGCGGGCGCCTCGGCGATGGCCGGGTTGATTAACATTGTTCCGCGGTACCTGCCCTCGTACGGCATGGCGCCGGAGTGGTCGCGCGCCGTGCGGCCGGTCGTGCTGGTCTACACCGCGATCTGCATCGCGGTCACGATCGTCTTCAACGCCGACGTCAACGCCCAAGCCGGCGCCTATGCCACCGGCATCCTGGCGATGATGGTCTCCGCGTCGGTCGCCGTGGCCATCTCCGCCGCTCGCCGCCGTCAGCGCAAGGCGACTATCGCGTTCACCGTGCTGACCCTGATCCTGCTCTACGCGTTGGTCGAGAACGTGATCGAGAAGCCCGACGGCATCACCATCTCGTTCTTCTTCATCCTCGGCATCATCGCCATCTCACTGGTGTCACGCGTCTCCCGGACCACCGAGCTGCGGGTGGAGCACATCGAGTTCGACGACGACGCCCGCCGGTTCATCACCGACTCCATCGCCTGCGACGGCAACCTGACCATCATCGCCAACCGTCGCCAAGCCGGCGATGCCGAGGAGTACCGCGCCAAGGAGACCGAACAACGCGGCATGAACCCGGTCCCAGGCACGGCCGACGTGCTGTTCCTCGAGATCGACGTGATCGACCCCTCCGGATTCAGCGAAGCCCTACACGTTCGAGGGGTGCAGGTCGACGGATATCGCGTCCTGCGCGCGAGCAGTCCGGCGGCGCCCAACGCCATCGCGGCGATCCTGCTGGCGTTGCGCGATGCCACCGGGGTACGCCCGCACTGCCACTTCGAGTGGAGCGAAGGCAACCCTCTGGGGCACCTGCTGCGCTACCTGCTGCTCGGCCGCGGTGATACCGCGCCGGTCGTGCGGGAGATCATCCGCACCAGCGAACCCGACCCGGACCGACGGCCGGGCATCCACGTCGGCGGCTGAACCCGCAGTCTGACCCCGAACGGTCCGAGAGGATCACGAGAACTCGACTCGCACTGCGGGAGTGGGTACCGCCGCGGCGGCCTGATGTTGCCGTCCTTCGATCTGGGCGGCATCCGGTTGTCTCGGCTACCGCCCGGACTTGTCTCCTTGCAGACACATGAAGGAGCACTCTCATGGTCGCGCACACGTCTGCAGACTGCTCGACGCAAACGGAGGGCAGGAGCGGAGTGACGGCCGCGATTTCCGGTTGCGCCCCAACGCCTGACCATCCCGAGGTACGGAGGTTGCGATGGGGGTGATTTCCCTGTCCGGCTTGGTGTTGCACCGGATGTTCAAACGAAACCGGTGTCTGTAGCGATCACGTCGGTCGAAGGCTGGTTCATCGGGGTCGAGGGATCGACGCCACGGGTTCGTGATCGCCGGTGAGCACGAAAGCGTTGCCGGGGACTGCTCCGGTTCATCGTGCCTGGCTACGTGCTGGAAGACCCGTCGTTGGCGAGGGGGTACGACGAGCGCGGCGGCGCGGAGGCCTGTGTGAGCAAGCTCGACGGGCGCACGGTCAAGGAGTTGCTGCCGCCCAGGGAGAATCGCTACGAGCTGCCCAGGGTGTCCGGGGAGCCACCGTCATCGAGTGCGCCGCCACCATGACGCGGCTGCGCACCCCTTTGCTGCTGGTGAGCGACAAGGACACGATCCACGCGTCGTCACCGCCTCGCACCTGCTGGAGGTCATCCTGGCGGCGGGGGAGCTCACCGCTTGAGCCTGAGCCACCTGTGGTTGCGCTACTTCGTGCTGGCCTGCAACATCGCGCTCACCGTGCCCAGCCCGGAGATATGGGCCATGACCAGGTCACCCTCGCTCACCGGCGCTGCCGGGCCCAGGGCACCGGTGAGCACGACCTGGCCTTTCACCAGCGGTGCGGTCGTCGACTTCGCGTATCGCCGCAGTGCTTCCACCGGATCACCCAGGCACTCCGGGCCCGAGCGCTGGGCCACGACCTCGCCTCCCCGCGTCATGACCATCCACGCAACGGCAGGGGCGAAGGCGTCCAGCGGAATCCGGGCGAAGCCCAAGACGAGCAGTTCACCGGACGCGTCGCCATCGACGCGCGAGCCGTCGGACACCACCAGCGCGGGTGAGACGTGAGCGACGGCCACAGCAAGATCGGGATCCGCGGCGTCCTCAGCCAGGACGACGGCGATCTCCACGGTGATCATCGGCCCTGTTGTCGGGATCGGTTGTTCTTCGGCCACCGGGCGCTCCTAGTCGAGTAGGTGGTCGTCGGATTCGCGTGCGTCCGGTGCGCCGACCGGCCAGGACTGCACCGCACGCAGCCCCAGCGCCACCAGGAGGAAGACACCGATCAACACGAGCGCGCAAGTCAAGTCGTCCACGGGCTCAGCCTGATCCCTTCCTGCCCAGCGGACACCGTTTCGCACGAACTCTTGACGTGGAAGCCGAATACGTTGACGCCATGGTGACGACGACCGCCGAGGCGCGTCCAACGGGCCGATGTGGAAGCGTAAGCGGCACACCACGGAATCGGTGCGCCGCCGCAGCGCGCGCGAGTACAGCGCCGCGCTGGTTCCGCAGCACTCGTTGCCACACGTGTTCGGGCTCGACCTCGGCGATGAGCACGAACACCCGCTGCTTCGGCACACCCACGGTGTAGGCCGGCAACTCGCGGAAACGTCGACGTCAACGCGGCCACGCCTGCCGCCGCCGCCACGTTCAGCACGTGGTGGTTGTGACGCACACACACCATCGCGTGGCGGTAGAGATCAGGGACGCGTCAATATTCGCGCCCCCGGTGTGCGGAACGTGGCAAGGCACCTTCCACCGCGGGCGTGCACGGACTGCACTGGACACATACGCACGTCACCCCCGATGCCCGGTGGCTTCGGATTCCCCCTCGGTGCGGTCCTCGGCGTCACCGCCACCGCACTCGCCGTCACCGTCGGCGCGACCGGCCAGCCGATTCTCTCGGTGCTAGCGCTCGTCGCGGTCGTCGACCTCATCGCCCTGCTGTCCTCCGTCGGCGCGACCCTGGCCACCGCTGTCGTCTGCTGGTGCCTGCACGCCGGATTCGTGCTCGGCAGACACGGTGAACTGGCGTTCACCCCGCAGTCGCGCGGCGACGCCGCCGTACTCCTGCTGTGCGCCCTGACAGGGCTCGCCCTGGCCTCCACCATCAGGGCCACCCGTGCCACTGTGCCCGAGGAGGAGTACGACCGGAACGTCCTGTCCATTCCCGTGCAGCGAACATCGACCGCGGGCAGGCTCGTCGGCAACGTGCCGTCGGCGTGACGACGATTCACAGCCGGTGGGTCACCCGTGGGTCAGTTCATTGAGTTGCTCGCGGGCAGCGGTGTGGCCCTGGGGCGGCAAGGCGGCGCAACTCCTCCAGGTCTTCCAACTCGGTCGCGAGTTCGACCAGTTGGTCGGTGGCGGTGGAGTTTCCTTTGTCGGACAGTCGCCGCAACTCGTTGCGATCGCCTCGCTCACCGGCGAGTTGGACGCGTTCGTCGGCAGCGGTCGCGTTGCCCTGGTCGGCCAGTCGTCGCAGCTCATCCATGTCACCGAGTTCACCCGCGAGCTGGATGAGCTCGTCGACCGCGTCCTTGTCGCCGTTGCCGGCGCGTTCCCGCAACGCGGACATGTCGCAGTCGGTCATGATGAAACCTTCCCAGCGGGTCGGAGCGGCGGGCGAAACCCATGCTAGAAGGTCCGCGTGACGCCTGCTGTCTCATGAGGACGGTCGTTGGACAACGTGCTCACTCGCGACACCATCCAATCCAGCGCCTCGGCGAGGAGTTCCTCACGTAGTTGCACGGTGTCGTCGCGAACATCGTCAGCGGAAGTCGTATCGAGCACGTCTCGCATTCAATGGCGTCCGAGTGGTCGCAGGCGTCGATGACGCGAGCGGCCGGGCACCGCAGGGCCGCGGAGTCCGGGTTCAAGCCGTCGCTGCCGCCGTGACCCGCATGATCCAACCCGAACTGTGGGCTACCCCCTGTTCCGACCGTTCAGCGACGTCGACACCGCGATCAGCACGAGCCCGACCATGTCCTCGGGGCGCGATGCGGCGTAGAACACCCTGAGGACATGGTCGGTCGGCGCACCGAACCGACTGGGCCCTGTCGGCTGCACATCACCGTCACGTGGACCTGCGGGCCGCCTGACCGCAGGTGGAGGCCAGCTCACGTACGGCCTGGGCGACCGCGGGGGAGTCGTTGCGCAGGATCTTGCTGTGGTTGCTCGCGACCTTCGCGCTCACCTTGAGGTTCGGGTTGCCGGCGAGCAGCGGTTCGAGCACGGTCCGCCCCTGGTCCATTTCCCCTCCCTGGGTCCCGAGGCTGTCACCTGTTGCCAGGACGAACCGCACGGGGCAGGTCATACGGTCGAGGACCGGCACGCTGGCGGCGGCGATCTCGTTGAGCTCGATGTTGACCTCGGCGTGCTGGTCGGCCGTCATCCGCGCGGCCAATCCCAGCCGGGCGGCGATCGGAAACAACAACCGCATCCGGCGGAACAGCTTCCGGATCCGCTCCTGACCGGCCTTTCCGGTCAGGCCGATCGGAAAGGCGTCCACGGTCACCACCCCCAGGACGCGGTCCGGATTCCGGTCGGCCCAGTGCCAGGCCAGGATGCCCCCATAGGACCAGCCCACCACCAGCGGCCGGTCCACACCCCTCGCCGTGAGGACGGCGTCCAGGTCCCGGATGCACGCCTCGAACGAATAGTCCGCCGAGCGCTTGGACTTGCCGCGGGCACGCTCGTCGTAGGTGATGTGCCGGTAGTCGCTGCCGAGGTCGGCAACGACCCGCCGCCAGTGCGTCTGGTCGGCATAGGCGCCGTTGAGGTAGACCACCGGGCGTCCGCGGCCGCCGGTGTCGCGCACGTACAGCGCGGTGTCGTCGACCGACACCATGCCGGTCCAGGCTGAAGGTGTGATGGCCATGATTTCCTTTCTTCCTGTCACCGTCGAGGTGCGCACCCGTGCATCTCGACAGGCTTCTCGGACTTTCCGGGTCGGTAGGCAGTCTCCTGGTCTATAACGTCCAGCACGGTCTTGTCTCGGCCTGTTTGGCGCAGCCCGGCGGCCACGAACGCTGAACTGATCGCGGCAGCCTTGATCGCCCACCATTCGAAGGCAGGACCGCCACCGTGCTGACGAAACGGAGTCGCTGGGCAACGTGACCATGATCCGCAATGAAATACGAGATGCGGACTCGATTTCGCACTGGTATCGAACGAACGATCAAGGGTTAACGCGAAGTGTTCAGCGCGGTGGAAAATTCCAGCCTGGTGGCGGGATGTGCGCTTCTCGGCGGCGGCTCTACACAGACCGGGGCTATGACATCCCGGTGGTCAAGGCACCCGCCGGTGCACTCGGGCAGCAGGAACTACTTCTCGGCCGTGCCAGGTTCCCTGCCGATGGACTCCTGGTAGACGTCCGCGTAGGTGCGCGAATCCTTGAGGAGGTCGTCGCAGAAAGCGGCGACGTCGTCGCCGATGAGCTGCAGGACTCCCTTGCCGGCCGCGACGCCCTCTTCGAAGAAGTCGACGATCCCTGAGAGCAGCGTCCCGTTATACAGGTCGATCGGTCCGACCTTGAAGATGTACCGCTGCATCTCCTGGTAGACGATCCGGTAGTCTGGCGGGAGCGCCTTGACCCGCGCCAGGTGCGCCCGCCACTGCTTCTTGCCCTCGATGATGTCCCGAATGCCCACGTCAGCCCCCTAGTCGGCTCAATTTCCTCGCGACGTTCCTGTTCAACTGCTCGCGCCACCGGTCGCGATAGGTCCGAGCTCCTTCTCCGCCGGCCAGCGCCGCGCAGAAGCCCCGGATGTCATCACCCAGCACCTCGTGGATGCCCAGCCCGTCAGCCGCTGCTTCTTCGAGCAGTCCCAGGGCACCGTCGAGGATCGGCATCAGGTTGCGACCGGTGAAGTCCCCGTAGGGGAAGAGATGACCGATGACCTCTCCCCACGCCGCTCGATAATCGGCAGGCAATACCTCGGCCCTGGCCGCGAAAGCTTTCCACTCCCTGGTGAGATCGCTGCCCGTGATGGTCTCCCAGAAGTTCATCTCCCGCTCCCTTTGAGCTTGTCGATCCGTGAGGTGATGTACTCCCACTTCACCCAGAACGTCGCGAGTTGTTCGCGTCCGGCGTCGTTGAGCGCGTAGAACTTCCGCGGTGGGCCCACCTCGGACGGTCGTTTCGCCACCTGGACGAGCCCGTTCTTCTCCAGTCGAAGCAGGATGGTGTAGACCGTCCCCTCGACGACGTCGGTGAAACCGAGATCGTTCAGCCGACGCGTGATGGCGTACCCGTAGGTCTCGTCGCTGCCGATGATCTCCAGCACGCAGCCCTCCAGCGTGCCCTTCAGCATCTCCGTCAGATCGTCCATCGTGAGCCCTCTTCGATCTCCCGGTACTCGGTGCTACCGGGTACCGCTACAACGTACCACCGAGTACCGGCCTTGCCCAGTGGCGACTGCTCCGGTCGTGCGTGGGGCGGCAGTGGCCCTGGCAAGCGGTGATACAGGGGGCGCCGACCTGCTGCGGAGGTTGGAGGGCCCGTTACCGCGCCGGAAGCCGTGATCGTCGACCAGCTTGGGTGCCGCTGTGAATGGGAGCGTGTCGAACTCGCCCGCCGGGTCGGTGCCCGGCACGACCCGATCCCACGTCTGATCGAGACCGCTTCGCCCGACGCTGTGATCCACATCGATAGTCACGAGCTGGACCCGGTGCCGACCTGCATTACGGGGTGGATGGCTGCTCGTCGACGCCGCGCACGCGATGAGCCCAGGATCGCGGCCAAGGTGTCAGGCGGTCCATCGAAGACGCCGCCGGCCTGTCCGCCACGCTCGTGGGCGAGCCGGCAGTCGGCGCCGCATGACGCCGCTACGACGTCGACCGCCGGGCCACGCGCAATCCACTGCTGCGGCGCTCGCAAAGAGGGTTACCGGGCACCTCGAAGGCTGACCATCGGGCGATGGTCACATGATTCGGATGACGGCCGCGCCCTTGTGTCGCCACGGCATTACTGCCGATGGCAACCCTCCTGACGACGGCAGCCGCGCCCTATCCACCCAATCCACCCTGAACTGGCAACGGCCCGGCGGCACATCACACGGTCGAACGCCTGTGCTGGAGGCGGATCACTTGCCGGTGCTGCGTTCGGCGCGCCAGCGGTCGATGACGGCGGGCAGTTCGTGCATGACGTGGGCGTAGAAGTCGCGCATGGTCGCCAGGCGTCGACCGGCGATGCTGTCTTCACCGGCGGCCTCGATGCCCTTGTCTGCCGCGTCCTGCATCATCTGCACGACCGTGTTCTGGGTGGACATCAACGTGGCCCAGCCCTCGTCGGGGACGCGGAAGTGTTCGCGGCGGCTGCCCGGCGCCGGCACGCGTTCGATCAGGCCGACGCCGATGAGGGACTTGATGGCGGTCGACACCGAACCGGCGCTGATCGCGAGTCGTTCGGAGATATCGCCCGCGGTGACGGTGTCCTGCTCGGCGAACAGGAACGCCGCGAGAACGCGTGCGGTCATCCGTTGCAGACCGCTCTGGGTCAGCATCAGTGCGAGCTGTTCGGCCGCGTCGGCGGTGTCGGACATGCATCTCCCTCGATCGTCTTGACGCGATCCTAACAGTTTTAAGTGTTTGGAAATTTGCGAACACTCAGTACAGTCTAGAAGCGTGGAATCGGTCATCCGGCTCGACCAGCTCACCAAGACCTACAGGCATCGCCGCGGCCTCGCGAGCCTGTCGCTCGACATCGCCCGCGGCGAGGTGTTCGGCTACCTCGGCCCCAACGGCGCGGGAAAGTCGACGACCATCCGGATGCTGGTCGATCTGATCCGCCCGACCAGCGGGACGGTGCGCGTGCTCGGGTTGGACCCGCGGTCGGACGCGGTCGCCGTGCAGCGGCGAATCGGCTACCTGGCGGGTGACTTCGTGGTCGACACCCGGCAGACCGTCGACGACTGCCTGACGTTCCTGGCGAACCTGCACGGCGGTATCTCCCGTGCCCGGATCACCGGACTGGCCGAACGGCTCGATCTCGACCTCGGCGCACGCATCAAGGCGCTGTCGAAGGGCAACCGGCAGAAAGTGGGTCTGGTGCAGGCGTTCATGCATCAGCCGGAACTGCTCATCCTCGACGAACCCACCTCCGGGCTGGACCCGTTGGTGCAGCAGACGTTCCTGCGGTTGGTCGCCGAGGCCAAGGCGGCGGGGCAGACGGTCTTCATGTCCTCGCACATCATGAGCGAGGTCGAACGCGTCGCCGACCGGGTCGGGATCATCCGCGACGGCCGTCTGGTCACCGTGGACAGCGTCGCCGCCCTGCGTCACCGCGCGGTCCGCCGCGTGCGGATCACGTTCGCCACTCCGGTACCCACCGCGGACTTCGACGCGCTGCCGAACGTCACGGACCTGACCATTGTGGACACGGTTCTGGACTGCCGGGTGCACGGCAGCCCGGACGCGCTGGTCAAGCACGCCGCACGGCACACGATCGTCGACTTGCTCAGCGAGGAACCCGACCTGGAGGAACTGTTCCTCACCTACTACGAAGGACACGACAGTGTTGCTGCGTAACGTGTTCACCAAGACCGTCCGGGACGGCCGACGGGCGCTGAGCGCGTGGGCGCTGGGCACCGCCGCGGTCGCCGCGATGTACGCGAGCTTCTATCCGCAACTGGCCGGTGGTGCGATGACCGACGTCCTGGCCACCTTCCCCCAAGCGCTGCGGGACGCGTTCCGGCTCGACGACATCTCCTCGGCCGCCGGGTACCTGCAGTCCACCACGTTCGGGTTGCTCGTTCCGCTGCTGATCACGATGTACGGGATCGCCACCGGCACCCGTGCCCTCGCGGGTGACGAGGAGGCCGGTCACCTCGACGTGCTGATCACCCACCCGGTCAGCCGCACCCGCCTGCTGGTGCACCGCTTCGCCGCCCTGGCCACCGGCGCGACCGTGATCGCGGGTGTGGTGTTCGCCGTGATGCTCGCCATCCGGTCGGGTGCCCGGCTCGACACCGTGTTGATCGGCGGGTTCGCCGGTCAATGTCTCAACGCAGCCTTACTCGCCATGACGTTCGGCGCGCTGGCCATCGCGCTGGGAGCGGCAGGCGCCGGGCGCGGCCTGGTACTCGGCGTGAGCGCCGGGATCGGCGTGCTGGCCTACGCGGCCAACACTTTCGGCGCCCAGTTGGGCGTCGGGTGGGCCCGCGACCTGTCGCCGTTTCACCACTACCTCGGGGGTGAGCCGTTGAGGAACGGCGTGCAGTGGGTTGACGCGGGGATCCTCGCGGCCATGACCGCGGTCCTGCTCGCCGTGGGTGTGTGGTCCTTCAACCGACGCGACCTGACCTGACCTGACCTGACCTGACCTGACCTGACCTGACCTGACCTGACCTGACCTGACCTGACAAGGGAGACACACCGATGAAGGTCTTGATCATGACGCTCGGGACGCGGGGCGATGTCCAACCGTTCGTCGCACTGGGGCGGGGACTGCTGGCCGCGGGCCACGAGGTGGTGCTCACCGCACCGCACCGGTTCGCCGGCTTCGTCGCTGGGCACGGCGTGCCGTTCGCCGGCGTGGACGACGGCCCGATGCGATTGATGGACGACCCGGCCAACGCGGGCACGGTGATCGAAGGTGGGATACGCGCCCGGCTACGGCAGGCGCGGACCATGCCGTCGATGTTCACCCAGGTGCTGCAGGACTGCTGGACCGTCGCCTCGCAGGGTGCGGGAGCCGGCGCGGATGTGGTGGTGCACAACGGTCAGATCCTCGCCGGGCAGCACGTCGCCGAGGCGCTGGGTGTTCCGGCGGTGCTGGCGCTGCCGATCCCCCTGTACGTGCCGACCAGGCAATTCCCCTGGCCGGGGGTGACCTTTCCGGGGTGGCTGCCCGCGATCGCCCATCGCGCCACCTACCTCGGGATGACCGCCCCGGCCGTGATGTTCGGCCGAGTCGTCGACCGATGGCGCGAACACGCACTCGGCCTACCGCGTCGTCGCGGACGACACGATCCGCTGCGCGGCCCCGACAACGGCCCCACTCCGGTCCTGCACGCCTTCAGCCCCGCCGTGCTGCCCCCGCCGCCGGACTGGCCGGACTCGGTGACCACCACCGGGTACTGGGTCCTTCCAGCGTCGGGCGACGGGCTGCCGGACCGTGTCGAGGATTTCCTGGCTGCCGGTGACCCGCCGGTGTTCGTCGGGTTCGGCTCGATGTCGGGCCGTGACCCGCGGCGCAGCACCGCCGAGGTCCTGGAGGCCGCCCGTCGAACCGGGACACGTCTGGTCATCGGTACCGGATGGGGTGGGCTGTCCGACAGTACGCCAGGGGACGACGTTCTGGTCGTGGACGAGGTCGACTACCAGCGGTTGTTTCCCCGTGTCGCCGCCGTGGTCCACCACGGTGGTGCCGGTACCTCCGGCGCCGCGTTCGCCGCCGGACGTCCGCAAGTGGTGTGCCCGTTCGCCGTCGACCAGCCGTTCTGGGCCCGGCTGGCCCAGCAACGTGGCGTCGCGCCCACACCTGTGCCGCAACGCCACCTCACCGCCTCCAGGCTCGCCACCGCCATCACCACCGTGACCGGAGATCCGGACATGGCGCGAACAGCGGAGCAACTGGGCCGCAGCGTGCGGGCCGAGAACGGGGTATCGGTCGCCGTGGCCGCCCTGGAGCGCATCACGTCGGCATATCAGCCGACCTGATCCGCAACCGTTTCGCGGTTGTCATACGTGCGATGTGGCTGCCCTGACCGTCGTCGGTATCAACGGGTCGACAAGCCCTCGCGGCCATCAGCCTCGGTCCTGCGGGCCGAACGACCGTTCGCAGACCGCACTGTTCTGTGGCCAGGTCAATGCTTCACGATCAGGGTGGTGCAGGCCTGGACGAGCGGATCGAGCTACCGATCTTGATCGGCTTGGTGAGACCGGACGTCTGGACCGCAGGGTCCTTGCTCATCCCTCCGCCGCGGGACGTACCGAACCCGCGGGTCCTCTTCGTTGCTGGTGCCGTCAGCACACGTCGTACCACCGGATACTCGGCGGTCTGCGCTGCGCGGTCGCCCACGACACTCCTCGGGGAGAGATTGGAAACGACTGACGCCGACCTGCGTTGCGTAACCCGCCTTCAATGATCAGGGCTGGACGAACCACGAGCCACCGAACACACTGGCGCGATGCCGACCGTGTACAAGAGCCCACGGGGTGAACGCGCGGTGCGGCGGTGGTGTGCGGAAACCTTGGCACGCGCGTACTTCCCCCTCACCCACACGACCGTGGACACCAGCGTCGGTCGGGTGGAACTCACCTCCGCCGGAACCGGGCCGCCGCGGGTCGTTCTGGTGCCGGGGACCGGCTTCAACGCCGCGGTTGCCCTGCCGTGGCTGAAGGCGCTGTCGGCCCACTGGGCGACCACCGTGGTGGATCTGCCGGGTCAACCCGGCCTCAGCGACCCGCGCAGGCCCCGCCGGGACCGGCTGGCCTGGTACGGCCGAGTGCTGGACGAGATCCTGGCGGCTGTGGATGCCGACGGTGTCGTGCTGGTGGGCAATTCTCTGGGCGCAGCAGTGGTCCTGGCGGCCGACTCGCCCCGGATCGCGGCGCGGGCGCTGGTCTCACCTGCGGGGTTCATCCGACTCGGCGTGGACCCGGCACTGGCTCTGGCATCGGCCGTGTGGCTGGTGCGTCCCACAGCCGAGCACGCCCGCCGGATGCTCCGGCTGTTCGTCGCTCCCGGTGAGGAGCCGCCCGAGACCGAGGTGGAGTGGATGGCCCTCATGGCCACCGCGTGCCGCACGACGCTGGCCCCTCCACCCCTGCCCGTCGCACTGCTGGCCCGTCGCGCCGAGTTGCCGTGCGTGGTCGGGGTGGGGGAGCACGACCGGTTCCTGCCGCCCCGTCGACTGGCACCGGCCGTCCGCCGCACGATGGGCCTCGATCTCCGGGTCTTTCCCGGTGTCGGCCACCTGACCACCTCCGCTCACCTCGACGTGGTGGTGTCCTTGGTGGGCGAGGTTGTCGACCCGTCCGTCACCTGAGTGGCCATGGTGTGGATCATGAGGTGGGTTCGCGCAGCAGTCGGACGGCCAGCGCGATGATCCAGCAGAATCCGGCGAGCAGCGCGGCGTGTTCGAGCAGACCGGCGGGGGCGGGTCGCCAGACGTCCTGGACATCGAGGCGGTACGCAATGCCCGCGGCGACGGCGAAGATGATGATGAGGGTGCCGGAGACGCGGGAGTAGGTCGTCCATCCGCGGCCGGTGTCCACGCGAGGATTCCTGGTGCGGGCGCGAGGCAGGACGAACGCGGCGGCGCTCAGCCCGGCGAACAGGACCAGCCCGACCAGGCCGTGTACCCGACCGCCGACCGTGACCACGGCCGGTAGCTCCGGTGGGTAGCCGAGCGCGGGATCGGTGGGCACCACACCGGCCACGGCCAGCGCTGCTCCGGCCGCCGCCACCAGGAGCGGCCCCCAGGTGGAGCCTGGGCCGTGGCGCAGCGCTTGACGCAGCCCGGCCGCGAAAGCCATCAGCAGCAAACCACCGACGACGAAGGTCAGCACCAGCAGCCAGGCCCTCTCGCCGGTGCCGAGTTGACTGGCGCCGTGGTGCCACAGGCTGTAGCCGGGGCGGGTGGCGCCGTCGGCCCAGATCAGCACGGGCACGAGAACACCGGCTGCGACACCGCAGGCCAGCAGCGGTCTGGTGATGGCCACCGGTAATCCTCCTCGCTCTCCGCGACCGTGGCGGGTCGCGGGCCGACCAGACTTCCCGGCTCACCGATGTCATGCCCCGAGGGCGCCTGCTCGCCACGATACAGGTATTTTAGTACGTGCTGAAAAATCTGTAATTGGGAGGTTGGCTCGACATGGACGACCAGGAGCGGTTGCTGGAGTGGGTGGAGCGGGTGGCCATGTACCTGGCGCGCGATGGCGTGCCGCCGATCGCGGGACGGGTGCTGGGGTGGCTGATGGTCTGCGATGCGCCGGAGCAGACCGCCGCGCAGATCAGTGCCGCCATCGGCGCCAGCCGCGCGTCGCTGACCTCCAACCTGCGGCTGCTGTCGAGCATGGGTTTCCTCACCTGGCGGACCCGGCCCGGTGAGCGCACGGTCTACCACCGCATGGCCGAGGAGGCGTGGTCGGCGGTGGTGCGCCAGCAGATCGCCGGCATCACCTCGTTCCTGGACATCACCCGCGACGGCCTGGACCTGGTCGGCTCGGACGACGACCGCGCGAAGCGCGTCCGCCAGGCGCACGCCACCTTCGAGTGGATGGCCACCGTCTTCGACAACGCACCACCCCTGCACGCCGACGAGGAGACATCGTGACCCGAGAGGCCATCGTGATCGGCGCCGGCATCGGCGGTGCGGCCGCAGCCCTGGCGCTGCGCCACATCGGTTGGCGGGCCACGGTCCTGGAGCGGGCGCCGGTGCTGGGCGAGATCGGCGCGGGAATGTCCCAGGCCCCGAACGCCCTCCGCGCGCTGGACGCGCTCGGTGTCGGCGAGCAGGCCCGATCAGCCGGAGTGCCCACCCACGCCGCGGGCAACCTGCGCACACCCGACGGCCGCTACCTGCAACGCGCCCGGCCCGGCGACGTGACCGCGATGCTCGCCTTCCACCGCGCCGACCTGCACCGGGTGCTGCTGGACGCGCTGCCCGGCAGTTGGGTGCGCACGGGCGCGGAGGTCACCGGACTGCGGCAGGAGGCGGACAGGGCGGCTGTCGGGTTCGGCGACGGCGAGTTGACCGCTGATCTGGTCGTCGCCGCCGACGGCATCCGCAGCACCGTTCGCCGACTGCTGTGGCCGGACGCTCCACCGCCGCGGTTCCTCGGCCGCACCGCCTGGTTGGGCATCGCCGAGGTCACCGACCTGCCCGGCAGCATCACCCTCGGTCCTGGCGGCTACTTCCTCATCCACCCCCTCGGACGTGGCCGCGCGTACTGGGCCTACGTCACGACCGCCAGTCAGCCGAACGTCCGCTCCGACCAGGAGAAGACCGAACTCATCCGCCGCATCGGGACCTGGCACGACCCGATCCCGCGCCTGATCGAGGCAACCCCGACCGAGGCGTTGATCCGCATCGACATCCACGACCTGGACCCGTTGCCCAGCTACGTCACGGGACGGGTGGCACTGCTCGGCGACGCGGCGCACGCGATGAGCCCGGACCGCGGCCAAGGCGCCGGGCAGTCCATCGAGGACGCTGTAGTCCTGGCCACCGCGCTCGCGGGGGAGTCGACCGTCGACGCGGCATTGCGCCGCTACGACGCCGACCGTCGGCCACGCACCCAAACCACCGCTCGCGGCGCCCGCAAAGACGGCCACCGGACCACCTCGCAAGCCGCTCATCGGGCGATGGTCACCATGATCCGGATGACACCCGCGTCCTTGTGGCGCAAAGGAATCGCACCCGATGGCAACCCCACTTGGCGATGGCGGCCACCGCTGCTGCCCGACCGGACTTGACGCAGACCCGATGTTGTGGAAAGGAAGTCGCCGACGGGACGGGATCCCGCTTCACCGTAGGGCGCGGGGCGACTTGTGCTGCGTTCCGACTCGGCTTCGGCAGCATGGCCAGGCGAGGGGCTCAGCGCACCGCGGCGTTCGTGGCCGAAGCGGTCCGGACGTCCGGGGTCCGGGCCGTGGTGGCCACCGGGTGGGGTGGCATCGCACCGGAGGTGGAGTCGGGCGATGTGCTCGTGATCGACCAAGCCCTGCACGACTGGCTGTTCCCCCGCATGAGCGCGATCGTGCACCACGGAGGCAGCGGCGCCACCGGCGCCGCCCTCGCGTCCGGACACCCGCAGGTGGTGTGCCCGTTCGTCGCCGACCAGCCGCACTGGGCCGCCCGCATGCACGCCGTGGACGTCGCACCCGCACCGCTGCGGCAGCAGGACCTCACCGCCGACCGGCTGGCCAGGGTGGTGAACGACGTCGCCCTTCGTGAACGCGCCGAACACCTCGGCGAGCTGATTCGGGCACAGGACGGTGTCACCGTGGCCGTTGACGCCCTCGAGCGCCTGTCCTGAACGCGACGTCCTGCGCGATGGTGACCATCGCTCGCCGTGTCGCACGCCTGGCGGCGGTGACCACGCCCGTCGACACCGACGGCGAACAGGTCGTCCACGCCGTCAACAGCGCACTGTTCTTCGCCTCCAGCGATGACCTTGTCACCCAGTTCGGCTACGCGGGCGACCCCGGCAAGGTCGTCATCGACCTCATCACCGCGCACGCCCTGGGTCGCCTCTTCGGCGGACGCGATCACGACCAAGCACGCCGCACGCGACAAGACCGTGGAGATCATCGGGCTCGACGAGCACAGCGCGAAGATGCACGGCGCGCTCACCGTTCACCGAGCCGAGGTCAGTCCTCCTGCTGGTGCACGTCGGAATCCCGTCGTGGTCGGAGTCCAAAGGTGAGGTCGCTGATGAGCAGGGACGACTTGTGGACCTTGCGAACGTCGATCTTCCCGGAGAATCGCGCCAGACTCGCTCTGCGCCACAGCGCGGGCTACCGCATCGTCCGGTACCACGGCCGTTGGCGCGACACTGTCTTCCTCGAACGCCGCTGCCAAACCGACCCATCGCCGGAATGAGCGTCGAACACCGCGCACGGACCTGAACGCAGGACACGGCAACGTGAGTGCTCGAATCGGTTAGACCCAGCGGCGGTGGTTGGTTGACACTCTCCAGATGCCCACTCCCGCCGCCGAGTTGCCGGATCTGCTGTGGCCACAGGCGCTGGTGCGGCCGACGGCCCCGCCAAAGCTGGTCTACCTCGATCTCAACCACTGGATCTACCTGTCCCAAGCAGCCAGCGGCAGCGTCAACGGTGAGCGCTATCGGCTGGCCCTTGACGCATGTCGGCATGCGCGAGCAGCTGGAATGGCGGTGTTCGTCCTAGCGAGCGCCCACTACATGGAAATGACGAAAATCAAGGACCCCGCTCAGCGCGGCCGGCTCGCTGACGTGATGGAGGAGCTATCAGGCTTCAGCGCTCTTCTCAATCGCCAAACCGTCATCAGACTGGAAATCGAGACAATGCTCGATGCTCGGCTTGGGCCTTCTGCGGAGCCGTGCTCGACCGTCAACCTGCTCGGCCGAGGTTTCAGTCATGCGTTCGGGATCAAGGGTGGCTTCACGCTTCGCAACAAGACTGATGGTCGCGACACCAGCGACTTTATTCGAGCACGTATGGGCAACGCTGCTTTCGACAAGTTCATGATGGAAGCTGATCTCTTTGCTGAACGCGGGATGCTCCGTGGCCCTGCGGACGCAGACCTTCCGCAGTTGGCGCAACTAGGATACCGGGAGGCCGTCGCGCAAGAGGGCAATACGCGGCGAGCAGAGCAGAAATCGATCAGCATCAGCGTCATCACAGCACGGAGTGGGGAACAGGGCAAAAGCTCGGCGACCTCCTCACTCTGCAGGAAGTCAGAATCGAACTGAAGGTCCCTTTGTTGGAAGCGCTGCGGCATTGGGGAAGTGTTGACATTGAGGCGCTTTTCGTTGACAGGGCAACAGTACGTGCGTTTGTGCGATCGATGCCCGTCTCGTCCGTATCGTCATTGTTGAAGACGGAGCAGCATCGCAATGCATCCAAAAGCTGGAGTCCCAACGACATCTTCGATATCGACGCCATGAGCTTGGCGGTGCCGTATTGTGACATAGTGGTGACTGAAAAACAGCGGTAGCACGATTTGCGCATGGCCAAGGTGGAGTCCCGGATGGATACAGTGATTCTGCGGAATCTATCGGAACTCCCTGATCAACCGAGCCGTCGTTGTGGATGCTAACGCCTATGGCGCCGTCGGGCCGGACATCGCCAGCCTTGCCGATCTCGCGAAGGATCTCGACAAGATCGGCATCCTCACCTGGGTGTCGGAGCCGGTGGCATGGGAGTAGGCGGAACACCTCGCCAAGCAGTGGACGACCGCCCGCAGCGCCGTCAGGACCCCTGCGAGCCATCTGCGCAGGGCCGGATTGCTGCCTCTCCTTCGGCTTGAACCCTTCTATGTCGACCGGGATGAGCTAATTGGGGCCTTCCTCGGAAGGTTGAAGGCAACCCGATACGTCGAGATCATCCCGTTGACTGGACAAAGCGCGATGGAGGGCTTGAAGGATCAGATACTGCAACGCAGGCCTGCGAAGGTTAAGAGCACTCCGGAGGTGAAGACCGGTGGCAGCGACGCCGCTTGGCTTCGTGATGTCATCGCGAAGGCCAATGGTGCGGCCAGCGAACTGCTGTTCCTTGGCCAAGACGCGGACGTCAAGCACGCGTATGAGCGGTGGGGATACCCACCACCAGGCCGCTGCTGATGTCGTTGCGTCCTCGGTTCGCCGAGGCGATCCTCGAAGGATCCAAGACTGTCGAGTTGCGCCGGATCCGGGTATCCGCGGTACCGGGAACCACGATCATCATCTACGCCAGCTCGCCAGTGATGTCCGTTGTAGGGCTCGCCACCCTTGACGCGGTCGACGTCGACCGACCCAACGCCTTGTGGCGGCGCCATGGCAAGAATCTTGGCCTTACCCGAGCCGAGTTCGACGTGTACTTGGCCGTAGCCGAATCGGGCTGCGCGCTGACCGTCACATCGCCGCGGCAACTCCCGGATCCCTATGCATTGCGGTGGCTTCGCGATCACGCCGACTTCCAGCCACCGCAGAGTTGTCGCTACCTGGCCGCACGCGACCCCGAACCGCTGCACGTCCTGGCAGGCACAAATCGGTAGTGACCGCTTGACCGAACACCGGTCGGTGCCCAGCCGGGCCCGCAGGCGGGCGCCGAGCGGCTGACCTGGTCGGTCGCGCCCGCCTCGGCGGCAGGGCCGGACGGTCGCCCGCGCTTCGACTACGTCGTCGAGCCCGGCATGCGGTACGACGACCACCTGGCCGTGCGCAACCTCGGCGCGAGCGACCTCTCCGTCGACCTCTACGCGGGCGACGCGGTCAACACTGGCACCGGCGGGTTCGACCTGCTCGCCAGGGACGAACCGTCCACAATGGTCGGCAACTGGGTGTCGCTCGCCTCGCCCGTGGTAGTCATCCCCCCGCGGGCACGGTGGTCGTGCCCTTCAGCATCACCGTTCCCGCCGACGCCGAACCCGGTGACCATGTCGGCGGTCTCGTCGCCGCGCTGGTCTCCTCCGGCGACACACCCGTGGAGGTCGAACGCCGAGTCGGCAGCAGGCTCTTCGTCCGTGTCGCGGGCTCGGTCGTCCCCTCCGTGCGCGTCGAGTCGCCCACCGCCGTGTACCGGGGAACGCTCAACCCCGTTGGTACCGGTGCGGTCGATGTGACCTACACGGTCGTCAACGACGGCAACCTGCGCCTCGCGCTGCGCCCGTCCGTCGAAGTGAGCGCGCTGTTCGGCCTCTCCGAACGCGCGACCACGGGCGATGTGCTGCCCGAACTGCTGCCCGGCAACGCCGTGACGCTGACCCACACTGTGACCGGCGTCTGGCCGCTCGGACCGCTGGACGTCCACGTGCGGGCCGAGCCCGTCACCTCGGCCACCCAGGACTTGGCGGGCACGGTGGAGCCGGCCTCGGCGGACACCACGCTCTGGGCGGTGTCCTGGACGATGCTGGCCGCCGCGGTTCTGCTCGTGGGCGTCCTCGTCGCACTGTGGCGCGTCCGGCGGAGGCTCCGCGTGCTGCGCGCGAGCACGAAACCCGTCGAGTCCGCCGCGGGCACGCCCCGCGCCCTGATTACGACAACCGCGCCGGCGGTCAGGACTGCTTTTCGTGCGCGCCGGGAAAGGGGTCGGCGAAGCGCAGTTCCCCGGCCAGTGCCGCCTCCTCGTCGGTGATCAGCGCTTCGCGCAGCGCGGAGGTGATCACCTCGCTCGACGAGCGGTGGGCGATGATCACCAGTTCCTGTTCACGGTCGCCAGGGTGAAGCTCCTGACCCACGGTGAGGTCCGCGTGGCGGGCGTCCGTGTCGGGCGAGGTGCCGGCGGTCGTGAGCCAAGGGCCCGCGTCGGCCATGCGCATCGCCCGGCCCGCGGCTTCCAGCCACAGCGCGGTGTCGTGACGGCTGGCGAGCCACACGCGGCCGCGAATGCGCACCACGCCTTGGGCGAGGGCGACCAGTGTGCGGTGCAGGCGCGCGGGATGGAAGGGGCGGCGGGCGGTGAAGTGCGTCAGGTGCACGCCGTGTGCGGCCTCGAGGGGCGGTCGGCCGCGCAGGAGAGGACTGAACAGGTCGTCCACCTCACCGCGCCGAGCGTCGCGGTCGATCGCGGCCAGGAGCGTCGGCACGTGCAGGTGCGCCACCTCCTGCCGGGGTGCCGAGGGGTTGAGGCGGTCCAGGACCGCCTCGATCCGGTCATCGCCCGACGGTCCGGTGAGGACCAGCGCGTCGGCGAACTCGGCTTGGCCCACGACCAGTTGCGACACGGTGCGGCGGTCACCGGGGGCGGCACTCAGGCCGCGACCGGCCAAGGAGTCGTGGCCGGTCGCGTCGGCCAGCCAGGTCGCCCGGTCCACGACGGTGACCACGGCGTCCACGCGAACCGGTTCGCCCTCCAAGGCCAGGCACACCGCCTCGGGCTCCAGGGCCGGGTCCAGGTGCACGACCACAGGGCCTGGCAGGGTTCGCAGCAGGGGGATCAGGTCCAGCCTCATGGTGCACGACACGCACCCGTGTTCCAGACGCAGTTCGGTGAGCAGTCCGTCGATCCAGCGGTGCACGATCCCGTCGGCGAGCCTGCTCAGGTCGTGGCGGACCAGGGTGGAGCCGGCGGTGGCTCGCCACACCTCCTCGGCGACGCTGTGCTCACCGAGTCCGGCCACCAGCATCACCGAGTTCTCCATGCCGACAGCATAAATAGAAATGATTTTCATTTCAATGAACGGCTTGGGCTGATCGAGTTCTCGGTCTGCGTCATTCATGCGCATGGCCTAATATCTCGTTACGTTCAGTTATCGATGCTGAGGCGTCCGGGTGAGGGCGTTATAAGCGAAGTGGGAAGGCGGTCGATCATGACCACGGCACATCTCGAGCACACCGATCACGGGCACGTCCACGGCGAGGGGTGCGGTCACGTTTCCGTTCCGCACGAGGACCACGTTGACTACGCCCACGACGGCCATCTCCACCGCGCGCACGACGGTCACTTCGACGACTGCGAACCCGGTGCCCACGACGCCCACGACCACGCCCACGGCGAGGGCTGTGGCCATGTGGCGGTCCCGCACGGCGACCACACCGACTACGTGCACGACGGTCACCGCCACGCCGCGCACGGCGAGCACTACGACGAGCACTGACCGGCAAGGACGAACCCCGCATGCGGGCGTCGTGTTGACGCCCCGTGCTTGGTGTCGATCGTTCGCGGACAGAGCGGCCGCAGCAGCGACCACGAAGGTCCGCGACACCGTCGAAACGGTGCCGCGGACCCGGCTTCCCTGCGAGGAAGTTGTTCCTGTAAGCGGTCAGATCAGAGCTGCACGGTGAACGTGTAGCTCTTCTGACCGCTGGTGACCGTGCCGCCCGCGGCCTTGGTGGCGGTGATCTCGAAGACGGCGGTGTAGGTGCCCGCCGCCTCGAACGCCCAGTTGGCGTGGGCGTGGGTGTTGACCGCCAACGAGCGGGTGTCGGGCAGTCCGTTGCCGCTGTCGAACCACACGGTCGGGGTGCCGAAGGAACTCGTGGTGTAGACGGAGAAGTCGGCGGGCCCGGTGACCGAGACCAGCTTCACGGTCAGAGTGTTGCCCTGCAGAACGCCGCTGGGAACGCCCGCGGTGTCGAAGCCCGGCCACAGGATTCCGCTGACCTGGCTCTGCGGCAGGATCCACACCGGGGAACCGGGCGTGCCCAGGAACGAGTAAGCGGCGCTGGAGGGCACCGTGGTCCGGCTCGCCGAGACGGCGTTGAACGTCACCGTCGACGGGTCGCGGTCGACGGCGGGGGAGACCGTGGAGTCGCGGACGTCGAGGGTCAGCGCGCTGCCGGTCCAGTCCACGTCGAGTGCGTCGACGTGGCCGGAGGACAGGGTGACGGCCGCGTGGGCCGTGCCGGTGGTGAGCAGGGCGATTCCGGCGGCGAGCGCGGCGGCGGCGAGGCGGGCGATCATCGGTTCACCTTGAAGCTGTAGGTGGCGGGCTCGGACACGACCTTCTCGCCGGTGGCGGCGAGGGTCCCCGAAGCGCGGACGGTGACCTTGTAGGTGCCCGCGGCCTCGAACGCCCAGTTCGCGTGCTGGTGATCGCCCGCGACCAGATCGATGCGGTCGGGCAGACCGTTGCCGCTGTCCACCAGGACGGTCGGCGCGCCGACGGCGTCGGTGGTGAAGATGCTGAAGTCGCCGGGACCCCGCACGCGCTGGACCTTCAGGCGCAGCGTGCCGTCGACGAAGACGCCGGGCTCGATCTCCTCGGCGGCGATGCCGGGCCACAGCAGGTTCGGGTCCTGCACCTGCGGCAACACCCATACCGGACGGCCGGGGGCGCCGAGGAAGGCGTAGGCGGGGTCGGCGGGCACGGTCGTGCGCGCCGCGGATTCGGCCACCAGGAGGACCTCGGACGGGGCGTACTCCGCTTCGGCGCCCTCGTCGTGGACGTGCAGGTCGAACGCGCCGTCCTCGAAGGCCACGCCGAAGACGTCGACGTGGCCGGAGTTGATGACGGTGACCGGTGTCGCGGTGGCGGGTGCGGCGGCGAGGCCGGTGAGGCCGGTCGCCGCGGCCAGGAGCAAAGCGATGTGTGCAGTCGTGCGCACGGGTGTGCACTCCCATCGTGCGGGTTCGCGGTCCGGGTGGACCGCAGCGGTAGTGTTGCACACGATAATCATTATCAATACGACCGAATGGATCAGTCCCACCCAGCACGAGGTCGACATCCGGGCGTGAAGCGCCGTCGCGATGACCCCGCGTGATCACGCTGGTGCTTCACGATGTCCTCGGTTACGTGCGGTCCGGCGCCCGGCCCCGGTGCACCGTGGGAGCGGTGAGGAGCGCGAGATCCGTGCGGCTGCCCAACCACGCCGGGTCAGCGGGATCGAGCAGGCGCGACCACGCCTCGACGTCATCCTCGGTGAGGAACCGCCGTGCCCGATCGACCCGCGCGGCCAATTCGCGCACGACCGCGGCACGCTCGTCCTCGGGCAGCGGCGTCGGCACGTCGACCAGCGCGCTGCGGCTGCCGACGTCGACCAGGCCCGCGTCGGCGAGGAGGTCCACCCAGCCCCGGTCCGGCCGCGTCACCCCTGGTCGGTGTTCGAACCAGTCGGTGAACCAGCGGTTGTGCGCCTCGTCCAAGCGGATCTCCAGGCCGGGCCGCCCCGCTCCGACGTCCCAGGGCAAGCAGCGCGCGGGCAGTCCGCCCTCGGCCAGCGCGAGCACGCCGCCGGGACTCAGGAGTTCGGCGAGTCCGGCGACGGCGGCGCGCCAGTCCAACGCATGGTGAACGCACGTCGACGACCACACCGCCGCCACCGGCTCCGGCAGGGGTGGCGGACCGTCGTCCAGGTCGTGGTGGATCAGCACAACACGCTCCGCCACACCGGCCGCACGTGCTGCCCGCGCCACCGCCTCGAGCATCTCCGGGTCGTGGTCCACCGCGTAGACCCGGCCGGAGGCGCCCACCGCGCGGGCCAGGGCCACTGTGACCGAACCCGCGCCGGGGCCGATGTCCGCCACCGCGTCACCATGTCGAACAGGCAGATCGGCGAGCAGCGCGAGGTGGGCGTCGAGGAAAACCGCCTCGGCCTCGGCCGGGTTCTCCGTGGACGGACCTGTGGGATTGCGGCGGTCGTTCGACGTGGAGGCCATGGGCTTTGTTCCGTTCCCCGGTGTCGCGGCGCCGGTGGCGGTGGGTCTTCGCGGTCTCGGCCCCGTCGGGCGGGCGACCGCGGTGCCGTCACGGGGAGGAGACGGCACCGCGGCACGACGGCCGCCGTCGCGGGGGGGAGCGACGTGATGCGACATCATCAGTGTTGCCAACGGCAATCATTGTCAACAGGGCCGGATGGCCGCTGTGTGTCGGTCCACTCAGTCTATTGGTAACGGTTGTCGTTTGTATTAGGTTCACGAGGTTCCGTCGGTCCGACGACGGGTGTCTGGAGGTTCGAGAACAGATGCGCCTGCGTGCGCCCTCACGGGCTGCCGCGTCCTTGTGCGCGGTCCTGCTCGCCACCACCGCGTGCACCTCCAGCAAGGCCGGAAGCGGAGGTGACGGTCTGTCCGTGGTCACGACCACCGAGATCCTCGCCGACCTGGTACGCAACGTTGGGGGAGACCGCGTCCGAGTCGACTCGCTCGTACCACCCGGCGGCGACCCGCACTCCTACGAGCCCACCCCCGCCGACGCGAAGAAGGTCGCCGCGGCGGACGTGACGTTCACCAACCACCTGCTGCTGGAAGAGCAGCGGCTGATCAAGGCCATCGACGCCAACGCACGCGAGGGAACGCCGAACGTCTCACTGGCCGAGGCATCGGAGACCTACGGCGCGCACGTGATCCCGTTGGTGGAGAACGTCGGGCTCGACGTGCTGTGGCTGGGCCTGCGCGTGCGCGGCGACGGCAAGGCGCGCGGCGCCACCCGCACCTCGGAAGTGCGGCTGACCGCGACCGCGGTGGAAGGCCCCGGAAAGCTCGTGACCTACCTGACCGAATCCCTGGGCAAACCGGTGGTGTACTTCGACTCCGGTGACGGGATGTCCGATGTGGACTCCACCACTCTGCCTCCCGCCGCCCACACCCACCTCAACTGGGCGTTCACCGCACCGGGCACCTACCGCCTGACGCTGCGCGCGTCCCTGCTCAACGACGGCGAGCAGAAACCTCTGGGAGAGGGCACGTTCACCTTCGCGGTAGGAGTCGACCCGACCGGCATCGCGGGCACCGTGCTGAACGAGGGGCACACCGACCTGACGGTCGACCTGGACAGCGGTGAGCTGTACACGTTCAACGATCGCGCCGGCGGCACCACCCAAGAGGTCGTGCCCGCCTCGCAGGCCGTCATCGAGGTGCCGAACAAGGCGATCGCCACCGTGCCCGGCGACGCGAGGTTCGCGTTCCTGGGCGCGGCGGGCGCTTCGGTGCACCAGTTGCCGCAGGCGGTGCTGGGCAAGCACGTGCACGGTGAGATCGATCCCCACCTGTGGCAGGACGTGCGCAACGGCCGCGCCTACGCCGAGCTGATGCGCGACACGCTGCGCACGGCCGATCCCGACGGCGCGGCGGACTACGACCGCAACACCCGCGAGTACCTTGCCCGGCTCGACGAGCTCGACGCGCAGGTCCGCCAGACCGTGGCGGCAGTGCCCCGGCAGCGCCGCCACCTGGTCACCACCCACGACGGGTTCGGCTACTTCGCCAGCGCCTACGACATGACCGTGGCCGGGTTCGTGGTGCCCAACCCCGCGCAGGAACCCAGCGTCGAGGACGTGCGCAAGCTGACCGAGACCATCCGCAACCTGAAGGTGCCCGCCGTGTTCATGGAACCCAACCTCGCCCAACGAGGCTCGGTGCTCAGCCAGGTGGCCCGCGACCAAGGCGTCCAGGTCTGCCTGCTGTACGGGGATTCCTTCGACGAGCGCACCCGCAGCTACGCGGACATGATGCGTCACAACGCGGAAGAGGTCGCCCGGTGCCTCGCCTGATCCAGGCCGTGCTCGCGGCTGCCGCCGTGCTGCTGCTCCTCCCGCCTGCAGCGCACGCCCAGCCCGCGCCCGTTGTCATCGCCGACGGCCACGTGGACCTCGGCCCACGCCTGGTCGATGGGAAGTGGACCGTCGAGATCCGTGACGACACCGGTGACGGGCCGGTGTGGCGCAACCCCTCCGACGTGGTGCTCCAAGTCGCGGACGCGGCCAAGACGACCGTTCCCGACGACCCGGCCTACAAATTCCTCGGCACGCCGGGCGGCGAGGTCTGGGTGCTGCCGCAGGTCCAGGACCCCGACGTGGTGTGGCCGGGCTGGAACACCCAGGACCCCAGCATCGCCGACGTCGTCGGCCGCGAGGTCGACTGGCGCCTGCTCGGCGTCGAGGGCCCCGGCCGATTCGAGCTGTTCCTCACCGGCAACTTCGGCACACCGGAGACCATCTTCAGCAGCGAACGGCCCTACCCGCAGGAAACCGGTGTCGAAGCAGGCACTCACGTGCACGGCAACTGGGTGTTCACCGCACCCGGCGCCTACTCACTGGATGTCGAGATGGCCACCGCCGACGGCCGCGGCGACCGCGCGACGCTGAAGGTCCACGTCGGACCAGGCGATCCGGCGACGGCGTTCCCCACGGCCGAACCCAGCACTTCTCCTTCCGGCCCGGCCGCGGCACAACCCGCCGACACGACTGCCGGAAGGCTTCCTTTGGTGTGGATCGCGGCGGCAGGCGGTGTGGTCGTGCTGGCCGTTGCCACGACGCTCGTCGTTCGGTCCCGTCGTACCGCCGGGAGGAGCAATGACTGACACGGTGCTGGACATCTCCGGTGTGACCGTGCACCTGGGCGGCCGTGAAGTCCTGTCCGATGTGGACTTCCGCCTGCGGCGCGGGGAGCTGGTCGGCTTGATCGGCCCCAACGGCGCCGGCAAGACGACCCTGCTGCGCACCGCCCTCGGACTGATCCCGGTCCACCGCGGTTCGATCGTCGTCGACGGCCGCACGCCGCGCCAGGCACAGGGCTCGCTGGGCTACGTGCCCCAGCGCCACGAGTTCGCCTGGGACTTTCCCATCACGGTCGAAGGTGCGGTCGCCACCGGCCGCACCCACTTGACCGGGCTGCTGCGCCGCCGCGCCATCCGCGACCGCGAGGCCGTAGCCGAGGCCCTGGACCGCGTCGGCATGGCGGACCTGAGGACCAGGCCGGTCGGCGAGCTGTCGGGCGGCCAACGGCAACGCGTCCTGGTCGCACGAGCGCTGGCCCTGCGGCCTGAGGTACTGCTGCTCGACGAGCCGTTCACCGGCATCGACGCCCCCACACAGGAACTGCTGAGCACGTTGCTGACCGAACTGCGCGACGAAGGGGTGGCGGTGCTGATGACCACCCACGACCTCGCCGCCGCGACGACCCTGTGCAGCCGCCTGTGCCTGCTCAACCGCGTCGTGATCGCCGACGACGAACCCGCCGCCCTGGCCGACACCGACATCTGGCTGCGCACCTTCGGCCTGGACCGGTCCGAGCAACTGCTCAAGACGTTGGGGGTGACCAGGTGACCGCGTTCCTGGAGGCGCTGATCGCGCCGTGGGAGTACGACTTCTGGCGCCGCGCGCTACTGGTGGCGTTGATGTCGGGCCTGGTGTGCGGCGTGATCGGCAGCCACGTCGTGCTGCGCGGCATGGCGTTCATCGGCGACGCGGTCGCCCACTCGGTCTTCCCCGGCATCGCCATCGCCTTCGTGCTCGGCCTGGACCTGGTGCTCGGCGGCGCGGTCGCCGGGGTGATCACCGCGCTGCTGATCGCGGTGTTCACCCAGAACCGCAGGCTCAAGGAGGACTCCGTCATCGGGATCTTCTTCGCCGCCTCGTTCGGGCTGGGCATCGTCATCCTCAGCACCGCCCCCGGTTACGGCGGCTCGCTGGAGTCGTTCCTGTTCGGCTCGATCCTGGGCATCAGCGACTCCGACGTGGTCTCGGTCGCAGTGATCGGAGCGGCGGTGCTGCTGTGCACGGCGCTGTTCAACAGCCGGTTCACGGCCGCGACGCTGGACCGTGAACAGGCCCGCGCGGTTGGACTGCCGGTGTTCTGGCTCGACGTGGTGCTGCACGTGATGGTGACCCTGGCCATCGTCATCTCCCTGCAAGCCGTCGGCAACGTTCTCGTGCTCGCCCTGCTGGTCACCCCCGCAGCGGCGGCCCGCCTGCTCACCGACCGCCTGGGCGTGATGATGCTGCTCGCCCCGCTCATCGGCGCGGGCGGCAGCGTGCTGGGCCTCTACCTGTCCTACGCGTTCGACCTGGCCGCAGGCGGCCTGATCGTGCTCACCCTCACCGCGGTGTTCCTGCTGTGCTGGTTCTTCGCACCGCGCCACGGCCTGCTCACCCAACCCCGCAAGGCCGCCATCGCCACAGCGGCTACTCCCGCCGCCGTCCTCACCCAGGAGAAGTCGTGACCCACGCCCGAACCGGCGCGCTGCTCGGCGTGGCCGCCGCGCTGCTGATGACGGCACCGACCGCTGCCGCCGAACCCACACCGACCACACCGCACACCGAACCCGTCGCCGACGCCGTGCTCGCGATCGAGAACGGAAGCCTGGAACTGGACGCCGAGTCCGAACCCCTCGCGGTCCCGGCCGCCACCGAGCGGGTGTCGCTGACCTGGAACACCACGGCCATCGAGCCCGGCACCGTCTTCGGCGACACCGTGAAGCTCCGCACCTCCGTCGCGGACGCCTCCACACCCGCCGCTCTCGACGCGGCAGCACATGACGAACCGGTCGTGGTCCCCGTCGCTTCCAGCGGTACGGTCGAGGTCGACGCGCCCCCGCCCGGCGAGCACCTGCTGCGGGTCGAGGCCACCGCCCACACCCTCGACGGCAGCCCGCTGACGATCACGCACGACTACTCGATCCTGGTTGCCGAAGAAGCCCGACCCGCGATCGCCGCGCCACCACAACCGCTCCTCGAAGCACCGGTCACCGCCGCACAGGCACCAGCACAACCGGAACCGCAGCCGCGGCTCGCGGCGGCCGCGCAGCCATCGCCCACCGCGACCGGCCGGGTCACCCTCGACCACGGCCACGTCGACGCCCTCGCGCCCCGCCTGCTCGCGGACGGCCTGCACATCCAGGTCAAGGACGGCACAGCCACCGGCACGACCACCTGGCGCGAACCCGCCGACGTCGAGTTCGCCATCACCGCCGCCGCACGCACCGAACTCCCGGCACAACCGGTGCTGTCCTTCCTCGGCGAGGCGGGCAAGCAGATCTTCCTGCTGCCGCAGACCCAGCAGGGCGACCTGCTGTGGACGGGCTGGTCCACCGAGGAACTGCGCCCGGCCGAGGTGTCCGGCCCGATGACGTGGACGCTGACCGCGGTCGACGGACCAGGGGCCTTCGGCCTGTTCACCACCGGCTCGTTCGGCGCACCCAGCGTCATCTTCAACAGCACCGACGGCCTGCCCGACAACCACAGCGTCGCGCTGGGCACCCACGCCCACGCCAACTGGGCGTTCGCCGAACCCGGCCGCTACCGCCTGACGTTCGCCGTCGCCGCCCCCGGCGCGGGCGGCGGCACGCTGACCGACACCGAGACCTACACCTTCGTCGTCGGCGACGGCACAACCGGCACGAACCAACAGCAACAGCAACAGCAGCCCGGCACCACCGACCGGCAGGCCGGTACGCCCACCAGCCTGGCGTCCACCGGCCCCGCGGCGGTGCCCGCCACCGCGGGCTTGGCGCTCGGCCTCATCGTGACCGGTGCCGCCGTTCTCGTGCTCACCCGCCGCCGTCCCGCCCAGGAGATTTCGTGACCACCCCAAACCGCACACGGGCCGCGCTCGCAGCTTTCGCGGTTACCGCGCTCGCCGCACTGGCTCTGACGCCGGCCTTCACTCCGGCTTTTGCTCAGGAAGCGGTGACCGTCGTCGATCAGGGGCACGTCGACCTGCTCGCCCCGGTGGTCGTCGACGGCGCGCTGGACATCCGCTACAAGGACGGCGGCACCGAGCCGCCGACGGTCCGCGACCCCGAACGGGTCGTCACGCACATCAAGCCCGAGTCCCGCATCCAGGTCCCCGACAACCCCGAGTACGCCTTCCTCGGTCCGGTGGGCAGCGACCTGTGGCTCATCCCCGAAGTCCAAGACCCGAACGTGGTCTGGGCCGGGTGGAACACCGAATCCCTGACCGCCGAGCAGGTCGACCCCGACTCGGTGCGCTGGACCCTGGACGCCATCGGCGGAGACACCGCGGGCAGCCCCGCCCCCGGACAGCTCACCGTGTTCCAGACCGGCCCGGTCGGCGACCCCCTACCGAGGGTGTTCGACACCGCCCAGCCACTCCCGCAGCAACACCCGCTGGTGCTGGGCACCCACGCCCACGCCAACTGGACGTTCTCCGCCGAGGGCGTCTACCGGCTCACCTTCACCGTGCAGGCCACCACCCCCGACGGCACGTCACTGCGCGACACCACGACCTACGCCATCGCCGTCGGCGCGGTCGACCCCACTACCGTGAAACCCGGCACGGGAACCGACCCCACCACCACGACAACCACGACCACCGCGACAACAACCACGACGACCACGAGCGCAACCACGACCACGGGCACGACTACTACGGGCACGACGACCTCAGCGCCGCCCACGTCGTGCGTGGTCCTCAACGACGGCCACATCGACCTCATCGCCCCGCGCCTCCTCGACGGCGAACTGAGCACCCAGATCAAGGACGGCACTCAGGGGCCCGACCGCGCCGTGTGGCGCGACCCGGCCGACGTCGTGCTGCACCTGGTCCCCGCCGCGCGCAACACCGTGCCCGCCGACCCCGCCTACTCGTTCCTGGGCGCGCCGGGCGCACCGGTCTGGCTCATCCCACAGACCCAGATCCCCGGCATCGTGTGGGCGGGCTGGAACACCGAATCCCTCAGCCCCCAAGAGGTCGCCGGGGATGTCGACCTCCGGGTGACCTCGGTGGACGGACCCGGTCGCCTCGGCGTCTTCCTCACCGGCTTGGCCCCCGTCGTGCTGGTCGACTCCGGTGACGGCCTGCCCGACACCACCGCCGTCCCGCTCGGCACTCACGCCCACGCCAACTGGGCCTTCGGCGGCGAGGGCACCTACCGGATCACCATCGAAGTCACCGCCACCCTCACCGACGGCCGCACGGTCGCCGACAGCGACGTGTTCACCATCGCCGTCGGCGACGTGGACCCCACCGCCAGCGGCTCCTGCGCACTTCCGAGCAGTACACCCACCAGCACCACCACGTCCGCCGGTACGGCCATCACCACTACTGACCCGGTCCCGGTTACCGACCAGGGGCCGTCCGCGCCCAAGCCGGTCGGACTGGCGTCCACCGGTGTCGGCGGCGTGGGAACGGCCGTCCTGATCGCCGTCCTGCTCACCGCGACCGGTACCGTCGCGCTGGTCCTCACGCGCCGCAGGCGAAGCAGCTGACGCGGATTCCGCCATGACGGTGGGCGTGGACTCAGAGGAGTCCACGCCCACCGTTCGTTGAGCGCCCCAGCGGGAGACGAGCAAACGGAACCAAGTGTTCGTGGTCGTGGACTTCGAGGTCGTCCCACGGCGGCAGCGGGTCGTCCAACAGCCGCCACGCCGCAGGGCCGGCGGCCAGTTCGGCGTCGGTGAGCAACGCCGGGTCGAGCCTGCGGCGGGGCTCGCCGCGCTCCAGATCGACACCGATGAACACCAGTTCCTGCCGCGCGGTGTGGCGGTCGAGGAGTTCACCGGGCTCGATGGACAGGTTCGGCCCTGCCTGCGACCACACGGCCAGGGTGTGCGGGCGGCTGGCGATGTGGCAGAAACCCTTGCTGCGCAACACCCCCTCCCAGTCCTCCAAGGCCGTGGCGAGGCGTGCGGGGTGGAAGGGGCGGTCGGCGCGGTAGGTGACCGAGCGGATGCCGTACTCCTCGGTCTCCGGGGTGTGGGAGCCCGCCAGCTCCGCGGCCCACCCCGGTGACGTGGCTGCGGTGACGGGGTCGTAGCGGCCGGTGTCGAGCACGTCGGCCATGTCCACCACGCCTCGGTGCGAGCGGATCAGCCGCGCGTTCGGGTTGAGCTTGCGCAACAGGCCTTCGGTGGTGGCCAACTGTTCGGGCGTGGCGAGATCGGTCTTGTTGAGCACCAGCACGTCGGCGAACTCGACCTGGTCCACCAGCAGGTCGGAGATCCCACGCTCGTCGCCCTCGGCCGCGGCGAGGGCACGCTCGTCGAGCCGGTCGCCGCGCTCCAACTCCGCGAGGAACCCGGAAGCGTCGACCACGGTGACCATGGTGTCCAACCGGGCATGATCGGACAGACTCGTGCCGTCCTCGAAGGCCCACTCGAACGTCGCCGCGACCGGCATCGGCTCGGAGATCCCGGTGGACTCGATGAGGATGGTGTCGAAGCGGCCCTCTCGGGCCAAGGCGCCGACGCTTTCCAGGAGGTCCTCGCGCAGGGTGCAGCAGATGCAGCCGTTGGTGAGCTCGACCAGGCGTTCGCCGCCCCGGCCGGAGATCAGCGAGGCGTCGATGTTGACCTCGCTCATGTCGTTGACCACCACTGCCACCCGGCGATCCTCGCGGTTGGCGAGCACGTGGTTGAGCAGTGTGGTCTTGCCCGCGCCGAGGAAGCCGGACAGCACGGTGACGGGAACGCGCGTATCGGAAGTCATGTCAACCCGGTGATCGTGGAGAAGGACGGTGCGCGTCGGTGTGCTCCGCCGAGATGGGCGGAGCACACCGACGCGCTCAGCGGCCTTTGGTGGGGTAGGGGAGCAGGGCCATTTCGCGGGCGTTCTTGATCGCGGTGGCCACTTGGTGTTGCTGTTGCGGTGTCAGGCCGGAGACCCGGCGGGAGCGGATCTTGCCGCGGTCGGAGATGAACTTCCGCAGCAGCGTCACGTCCTTCCAGTCCGCTGTGGCCAAACCCTCTTTGGTCAGCAGGTTCGAGCGGCGCTTGGCGGGGCGTTCGGGGCGGGGCACGTCTCCTCCTACCAGCTCGACTTGGTCACGCCGGGCAACTCTCCCCGATGGGCCATCGCCCGCAACCTGATCCGGGAAAGCCCGAACGCCCGGAAAAACGCTCGTGGACGGCCGTCGACGGTGTCACGGTTGCGCAGCCGCGTGGGACTGGCGTCGCGGGGCAACCGCTGGAGCGCGGCCAACGCCTCACCCCGCCGGACGGGGTCCGCGCGGATGAGTTCCTTCAGTTCACGCCGGCGCTCGGCATAGCGGGCGACGACCTCGCGCCGCTGCCGATCCTTGGCGATCTTGGACTTCTTGGCCATCAGCGCTCCTCCTTGAAGTCGACGTGCCGCCGCACGACCGGGTCGAACTTGCGCAGCACGAGCCGGTCGGGGTCGTTGCGACGGTTCTTGCGGGTCACGTAGGTGTAGCCGGTCCCGGCCGTGGACCGGAGCTTGATGATCGGCCGCACGTCGGTGCTCTTGGCCATCAGAGCTTCACCCCCTGCTTGCGCAGCTCGGCGACCACGGACTCGATGCCGCGGCGGTCCACGGTCTTGATGCCCTTGACGGACACCGTGAGCGCGACGAACCGGTTCTCCGAGGGCAGCCAGTACCGGCGGCGCTGGGTGTTGGACAGCCAGCGCCGGGACGTGCGCCGGTTGCTGTGCGAGACCTGCTTGCCGAAGCCGGGTTTGCGCCCGGTCACCTGGCAGTGCCGTGAGGACACGCCAACCTCCATTTCCGAAATGACAATCGTTTCCGTTAGGCTAGCGCACATGCGAACAGAGGTCGTACTGGTGGCCGGGCTGGCCGAGCACGACGTGGCGGAGGAGTTCTGGCGCGCCTGTCCGGGATCGGTGCTGGTGCGCCACGACCTGCGCGACCTCGCCGACGGCGTGGTGCGCCGGTGGGTCGACGGCGAACTGACCGTGCTGGAACTCGCGCACGGCTGCGTCTCCTGCACGCTGCGCCTGGACCTGCTGCCGCTGCTCGACCGGCTCGGCGGCCGGGTCGTGGTCCACCTGGACCCCGCACTGGAGCCCGAGGCCGTCTGCTTCGCCCTGCGCGAGGCCGATGTCCGGGTGGAAGCCGTGATCACCGTGGTCGACCGGGCCACCTGGTTGGCCGACGCCACCGGCGAGGACTCGCTGGTCGACCGCAGCCTGGGTGCCGTCGAGGGCGACGACCGGACCGTGGCGCAGGTCGTCGTGGGGCAGGCCGAGTTCGCCGACGCACTGGTGCTCACCGGTGCCGGGGCCGATCCGGTGCTCGACGCCGTGCTGGACCGGCTCAACCCACGCGCACCACGACGCGACCGACACACGCTGGACGCACCCACGCTGCTGGCCGCCATCCCCGACGACGCGCGCCGGGGCGGATTCGACGACGGCTTCGGCACTCTGCTGCGCGGACAACCACCGCTGGAACCCACCCACGGAGTGGCCGTCGTCCACTTCGTCGAACGACGGCCGTTCCACCCCGTGCGGCTGCACGAGGCGCTCGACGTCCTGTTCGACGGCGTGGTGCGCACCCGCGGCCGGGTATGGGTGGCGAGCCAGCCGGATGCCGCGCTGTGGCTGGAATCCGCGGGTGGCGGCCTGAGCGTGGGCAACCTCGGACCGTGGCTCGCCGCCGTGGACGACTGGTCGGAGTTCCCGGCCGAACGCCGGGCGGTGGCCTCGGCGACGTGGGACCCGGACTACGGCGACCGGTCGCAGGAGCTGGTCGTCATCACCGCGATCCCCGAAGCGCGGGAAGAGATCGTCACCGCGCTGCGCGCCGCGCTGGTGACCGACGAGGAATTGGCACTGGTGGACGAGTTGGAGTTCGCCGACCCGTTCGCCGAGTGGCACGACGAGATGGAGGAATTGTGAAGCAGGGCATCCACCCCGACTACCACCCGGTGGTGTTCCGGGACCAGTCGACGGGCAAGGCATTCCTGACCCGGTCGACGGTGACCTCGACCCAGACGGTGCAGTGGGAGGACGGGAACACCTACCCGCTCATCACCGTGGACGTCACCTCGGACTCCCACCCGTTCTGGACCGGAAACCAGCGCGTGATGGACACCGCGGGCCGGGTCGAGAAGTTCAACCGCCGCTACGGGAAGAGGAACCACTGACATGGCCGTTCCCAAGAGGAAGACCTCGCGCAGCAACACCCGCCACCGCCGCGCGCAGTGGAAGGCCGTGGTGCCCGACCTGGTTCCGGTCACCACCCTCGACGGCCGCAAGTTGTCGGTGCCCCGTCGCCTGGTCGCGGCCTACCGGCGCGGCTTGTTGTGACGGCCGCCGGCGCCGCTCGTGACTGAGGGAACGGCCTCGCCCGTCAGCCGGGGCCGTTCCCTGCTCGCCACGCCAGCACGCCGGCAGGAGGGTCGGTCACCGGTCGGCACCCGACCTCCCGCAATTCGGCGTGCAGCACCGCGTCGGAGGCGATGAACGACGGGAACGACACGGAATCCTCCGACACGAGCCGGTCGCCCTCGTGGACGCGGTAGGTCACCGTCCACACCAGACCGTCGCCCTCCACGGCCGCCCGGCTCACCGTGTCGTAACGGCGGCGGCCCAGGGTGCGGCCCGGCATGACCGTGGGAGGAACGTCCACCGGCGTCTGCGGCGCTTGCACGTCCACCACGACCAACCCGCCCGGAGTGAGGCGAGGAACCCAGCGCGCCCACAGGGCCCTGCGATCAACAGGGGAGAAATGGGTGAGCACGTGCAGCAACACCACGGCGTCCACCGGACCGTTGACCTCGGCGGTCAGGGCGTCGTCGGGCAACACGGTCACCGGAGGTGCGCCCAGCGCCGCCAGTCGGGTGGTCAGCGCCGCGCGCATCACGGCGGCAGGCTCCACAGCGAACACTTCGCCGTCCTCGGGCAGGTTCGCCACCAAGACCTCGGTGAACTGGCCGGTACCGGCGCCTATCTCCACCACCCTTCGTGCGCCAGGCAGCAGGGTGGTCAATGCCGCGCTCATCGCATCACGCTGTGCGGCAGGGAAGATCAGGTCGTAGTACTGGGCGTTAACGGCGTAGCCGTCCGCTCCCGTCGTGTCCGGGTCCGGGTCCGTGGGATCTATGCTGATCATGGTTCAACCCTCCTTCGCTGGTTCCAGCGGTGGTTTGTACTACTCGACCTGGTGTCCGGTCTGGCCGTGCCCGGAATCCACAGTGCCGTCCGGGTTCGTTCGGTACCGGTCCTCTTCCGCTCCGTCGCGGCGCGTGGCAAGGTCAACGCGAACGTACACGAACATGATTGTCGTTACTCGATCCATCTGTCGAAGGATGAAGAGCGGAGTGCGGGTGAAGTCCTGGATAGCGAAGGCGTTCGACGAAGGCAGCGCCGAGTTCGCGGAATGGACGCCACTGCTGTGGGATCCGATCGGCGCCGAGGCCGTCGAGCACGCCCGGCCGCTACCCGGCGATCGGGTGCTTGATGTCTGTTGCGGTTCGGGCTCGACCGCGATCCCGGCCGCACGGGCCGTCGGTGCGGACGGCGTCGTGCACGCGGTAGACCTCTCCGGAGCACTGCTCGACCAAGGCGCCGAGCGCGCCGCCGACATGCCGCACCTGCGTTTCCACCACGGGGACGCGGCAGGGTGGGAACCCCCGGACCGCGGGCTCTACAACCGGGTGCAGAGCGGGTTCGGCGTCTTCTTCCTGCCCGACATGGACACCGCGGTGGCGCACCTCATCGGCCTGTTGCGTCCTGGCGGCACCATGACCGTGACCACGTGGCGGCAGAGTAGCGTGGACGACGTGATCGGACCGTTGTTCCAAGCGCTCGCCGAGCACACGGGCACACCGCCCAGCCGTCCGACGGCAGCGGACCAGGCTGCGCGCCTGGACACGGGCGACAAACTCGCAGCATGGTTGAGGAACAAGGGATTGGCGGACGTCGTCGTCCACCCGGTGGAACGCGATGTTCCCATCACGCCGGAACTGGCGTGGAAGTTCGCAACCGGTTCAGCTGTCCGCGCGGTGCTCGCGGACCTGGACGACGACAGCGTGGCGGCGGTGAAAGCCCGCTACCTGGCCTTGATGAAAGGAACAGCGGCGCTCCGCGCACGGGTGCTGGTCGGTGTCGGTGCCCGTCCGAGTTGACTGCTCGGACGCGCACCGCAGGACACTGCGCTAGCAGCCGGAACAGCAGCCGCAGCCCGGCCCCGTACAGCCGCTGCAGCAGCTGCAACCACCGGCGTGCGGTTGCGACGACGTCGTGGATTCCACAGTCATAACGGCCTCCCGTGGCGGAAACGGTCCAGATCACCACGTTCACCGTGCACCGCCGTAGTGCCGGGCGTGAAGGCCGGCCACCCGATCGCCCGTACTCGTCACCTGGGTGGCCCATTCGCCGCGGTGACCCCGCCCAGCGGGTCGGATCGGCACTGCACGCACAGACCCGCCAGGTTGACTGACATCCGGATGCCCGTGAACCCGTGGCTCGCCGCCGTTTCCGCGGCCCACCGCGCGACGGGAGTGGTGTCCACGCCGACCGTGAGGCCGCACCGCACACACGTGAGGTAATGGCCGTGGCTGTCGGTTCTCAGGTGGAACAGGTGTCGACCTGCTCCGTCCTGCGTGATGCCGATGATGCTCTCCTCCGCGAGCGAGGCGAGGTGTCGGTAGACGGTGGTCAACCCGATCTGTCCGCCCCCGGCTCGCAGCAGGTGATGGATCGCGTTGGCCGTGGAAGGGCCGGGCAGGTCGGCCAACACGCGCAGCACCGACTGGCGTTGAGGTGTCATGCGCGCCTCTGTACCTCGGTTGAGGACCTGCCCGCTCATGTCACGAATCCCCATGTGCACTCACGACACCGCGGCCTTGATGAGGCAGAGTCCGGAGGGAGGCGGCGCGACGATGTGGGCGGCAGTGCATCCGTTGGCGTTCGACAAGGCCTCGAACTCACTGCGTGTGTTGTCCTGGCCGCCGCGGCCGACCGGCATGGCGAGGTCGCCGGGACAGACCACCGACCGGAACCGCTCACCGATGTTGCGCCCAGCGCTGCCGCCGTACGCAACAGCCTGCGCGTCATCGATACCGACGCCCGGCACGAGGGCCGCGTCGGCGGCGAGCAGCCCCCGATTGCCGAGGGCGCGCATCCTGCCGAGTCTGGCGCGCACTCTCACGACCTCGCCAGCCGTGGGGCCGAGGGTAGGGGGCATGGGGCGGCGACGTGCGTCGCTGATCGCGTTCGCTGACGCGGACATGGGAACCCTCAATGCGATTTGACGACAACGATTATCAACACCAAATATAGTCATAGTGATGCGACTGGGCGATACATGTCATGCACTCACGGGGAATCCGCGTTCGCGGTGCTCGACGTCAGCCTCGAACGAGACGGACAAGGTGGGGAACCAGACGACGATGTCAGTCGTTGCCGGGGCGGTCGGCCAAACCGAGTCGGAGATGCTCGCTGTGGTAGACGGCCTCGTCGAGCAGGTGGGCGACGTGGTTGTCGTAGAGGCTGTAGACGATGCTGCGTCCGGTGCGGGTCCCGGTGACCAGGCCGAGGTTGCGCAGCAGTCGTAGTTGGTGCGACACCGCCGACTGTTCCATGTCGATCGCCTCGGCCAGTTCGGTGACCGGGCGGGGTCCTTGGCGTAGTTCGCTGAGGATCAGCAGTCGGCTGGCGGTCGCGAGGGCTTGCAGTGTGGTCGCGACGTGCGCGGCGGCCTCGGCGTCCAGTCGGCCGGCCGGTGGCTCGTGGCCCTGCGCGCCATGTCCCATGGGGGCGGAGTCTAACTGCGAGTCTTATGCATGAAGACGTCTTCATATGTTCTGTTATCGTTCGGGTGGTCGACCACTGCTCCTGGAGGTGCCCCGTGGCTTCGTCCACCGCCACGCCGACCCGTCCCACGCCTGTTCCGCAGGTCGCGAGGTCGCCGCGTCGTCGGACCCGGCTGTTCGCATTGCCGGAGACACGGTGGGCCGCCGCGTCGCTGACCCTGTTCCTGGCCGGGTTGGCCGTCCACCTGTCCGGTGGACCGGACTGGCTGTGGTGGGCGCTATACCTGGCCTGCTACGCCACCGGCGGTTGGGAACCGGGACTGGCCGGACTGAAAGCGTTGCGGGAGAAGACCCTCGACGTCGACCTGCTGATGGTGGTCGCCGCGATCGGGGCGGCGGCAATCGGGCAGGTGCTGGAGGGCGGGCTGCTGATCGTCATCTTCGCCACCTCCGGCGCACTGGAAGCACTGGCCACCGCCCGCACCGAGGACTCCGTGCGCGGCCTGCTCGACCTGGCCCCCGACACCGCCACCCGCATCGCCCCCGACGACGGTGAGCACGTTGTCGAGGCCGCCGACTTGAAGGTCGGTGACGTGGTCCTCGTCCGGCCGGGGGAGCGGATCGCCGCCGACGGCACCGTAATCGGCGGGGCGAGCGAAGTCGACCAGGCCACCGTCACCGGGGAACCGCTACCGGTGGACAAGGCCGTCGAGAGCGAGGTGTTCGCCGGAACCCTCAACGGCACCGGCTCCCTGCGGGTGCGGGTGGACCGCCGCGCCGAGGACTTCGTCGTGGCCCGCATCGCCACCCTGGTCGAGGAAGCGAGCCGAACCAAGGCCACGACCCAGCTGTTCATCGAAAAGATCGAGCAGCGCTACTCCATCGGCATGGTCATCGCCACCCTGGTCATCTTCATCGCCCCGCTGCTGTGGGGAGCGGCAGTGCAGGAATCGTTGCTGCGGGCGATGACGTTCATGATCGTCGCCTCACCGTGCGCCGTCGTGCTCGCCACGATGCCGCCACTGCTGGCGGCCATCGCCACCGCCGGGCGCCACGGCGTGCTGGTGAAGTCCGCCGTGATCATGGAACAGCTCGGCACCACGACACGGATCGCGTTCGACAAGACCGGAACACTGACCCGCGGCACCCCCGAACTCACCGAGATCCACACCGTGGCCGACGCCCGGCTCACCGAGGACCGGCTGCTGCGGTTGGCCGCCGCCGCGGAGCACCCCAGCGAGCACCCGCTCGCCGCCGCGATCGTGCGAGCGGCCCGAGCCAGAGGACTCGACCTGCCCGCCGCCGACGAGTTCACCGCACAGCCCGGCCGGGGTGTCTCCGCGCGGGTGGAGCACCACCTCGTCCAGGTCGGCTCACCGGCGCTGGTGCCCCCAGCGAACGGATCAGGTGAGATCGCCGCCATCGTCGATACCGTTCACCAACGCGGTCACACTGCCGTCATCGTGCTTCTCGACGGCACCCCGTCGGTAGTGCTGGGCATCACCGACCAGCTCCGGACCGAAGCGGCGTCCACGGTCGCCGCGCTCACCAGGCTCACCAACGCCGCCCCGACGCTGCTCACCGGGGACAACCTCGCCACCGCCACCCGGCTCGCCGCCCAGGTCGGCATCACCGACGTGCGCGCCGAACTGCTGCCCGACGCGAAGGTCGCCGCCGTGCGTGACCTGAAAGCCGACGGGCATCGGGTGACCATGGTCGGCGACGGCATCAACGACGCCCCCGCGCTGGCAGCCGCCCACACCGGCATCGCAATGGGCGGCGGCGGAGCCGACCTCACCCTGCAGACCGCCGACGCCGTCGTCATCCGCGACGACCTCACCACGATCCCCGCCGTCATCGCGCTCTCCCGCCGCGCGCACCGCGTCGTGATCGCCAACCTGGCCATCGCCGCCACGTTCATCACCGCACTCGTGCTGTGGGACCTCATCGGCACCCTCCCGCTGCCACTCGGAGTCGCCGGCCACGAGGGGTCCACCGTCATCGTCGGACTGAACGGCCTGCGCCTGCTACGCGCCGCCGCATGGCGCCGGGCCACCCGTGAAGCCTGTACTGCTCCATAGCCAGCCGGGTGTCGTCATGACTGCGAAGATCAACCCAAGCTGGTCTTGAACAGCTCCCGTGACTTCGGCACATGAGCCTGTGCAACCACGTAGTCACCGGCACCCGCATCCAGTGATCGGAAGGCGCGTTGAGGTTCCCGTTAGTTGAGAGGCTTTCCAGGCATGCCCCGACAGGGGACTGAAGGGAGTCATCCATGGCGCCGCCGAGGAAGTGACCCCGGTGAGTTGAGCTGCGAGCCACGAACTGGACGGCCGCTCGGCGCATTTACGCCGAAAGCATCGGCACCAGCGACGCCACCTTCGAAATCGAGACACCCAGTCGCGCCACCCTGGAAGTCACGTGGCTGCCGGATCACCGCTGGGTCGCCGAGATCCGATGGACAGGTCGCCGGCTGCCGCCTCGACCGCGGTGTCAGCCCGTGACTGCTACGCCGGGGTTGCCGAAACATCGGTCTACGTCGGCGACGAGCTCCGCGGTCGAGGTGTCGGCAAAGCGTTGCTGCGCAAGCAGATCACCGCCGCCGACGCGTACGACCTGTGGACCTTGCAAACGTCAATCTTCCCTGGGAACCGCGCGAGCCTCGCCCTGCACCACAGGGCGGGCTACCGCACCTCGGTGTCCGCGATCGCATCGCCCAGCACCACGGCCGCTGGCGTGACGCCGTCTTCCTCGAACGCCGCCGCCAAACCGACCCATCGCCGCAACGAGCGCCGAACGCCTCTCAATCGCCTGGACGCAGGACACGGCACCATGAGTGCCCGAATCGGTTAGACCCAGCGGCGGTGGTTGGATGACACTCTCCAGATGCCCACTCCCGCCGCCGAGTTGCCGGACCTGCTGTGGCCACAGGCGCTGGTGCGGCCGACGGCCCCGCCAAAGCTGGTCTACCTCGATCTCAACCACTGGATCTACCTGTCCCAAGCAGCCAGCGGCAGCGTCAACGGTGAGCGCTATCGGCCAGCCCTCGACGCATGTCGCCATGCGCGAGCAGCCGGAACGGCGGTGTTCGTCCTAGCAGGCGTCCACTACATGGAGATGACGAAAATCAAGGACCCCGCTCAGCGCGGCCGGCTCACCGAAGTGATGGAGGAGCTGTCGGGTTTTGTCACTCTTCTCGACCGCCAGATCGTCATCAGACTGGAAATCGAGTCAGTGCTAGACGATCGATTGGGGCCTTGGGTGGAGCCGTATCCGACTGCCACCCTGCTCGGCCGAGGTTTTGGTCATGCGTTCGGAATGAAGGGCGGCTTCACGCTGCGCCACAAGGCTAATGGTCGTGACGCCAGTGATCTTGCCCGAGCACGGCTGGGTAAGGCCGTTTTCGACGATCTCATGATGAAAGCCGACCTTTTTGCCGAACGTGGAATGCTTCGCGACCCTGCGGACGTAGATCTTCCGCAGCTGAAAGAGTTCGGATACCGGGAGGTGGAGGCGCTAAAAGTCAATAGACGGCGCGCAGAACAGGAAAACGAGCAGCATCAACGCCATCACGGCACCAAGTGGGGGGCAGGGCAGAAGCTCGGCGACGTTGTCATGGCGCGGGAAGCCATCGTTGAGTTGATAGGCCCCTTGCTGGAGGGCTTGCTACGTCGGGGAATCGATGACATTAAAGTGCTTTTTGCTGACAAGGCGGCGGCACGAGATGTTGTACGAGCGATGCCGGTCTCGTACGTGTCAGCATTGTTGAAGACGGAGCAGCACCGCAACGCATCCAAGGTATGGAGCCCCAATGACATCTTCGACATCGACGGCATGAGCCTTGCTGTGCCGTATTGCGAGATCGTGGTGACCGAGAAGCATCGATGGCATGATTTGCACATCGCCAAGGTGGAGTCTCGAACGGATACCGTGATTCTGCGAAGTCTGTCGGAACTCCCTGGTCACCTGAATATCTAGGAGAGGTTGAGTCCCGCTTGGGGCCAGCTGATTTGCTTGCAAGATGCGGAAAGTTAAACCAAGTAGACATTTTCGCGCCTAACGGAAGACGGGTCGCTGTCTCCCGTCCTTGGCTGGCCAGGCGCCCTAATGGCATAAACCATGCCACGCTGGAGAGTCTCAAGCACCGCTCTGTGTCTCGTTCTTGCAGGTCAAGCGTGGTGCCCCCGGCAGGATTCGAACCTGCGCCACCGCCTCCGGAGGGCGGTGCTCTATCCCCTGAGCTACGGGGGCCAGCCGGTCGGCCAGCCGCGGCCTGGGCAAGCGGCCGAAGAGCAATGTACCAGCGCCGTCCCGGCAACCCACGATTTGCCTGCTCGGAGGCCTGATTGTTCTATTCTCGACCTTGTGCCGCGACCCCTGGACAGGATCAGTGCTGCGGCGAAAAGCTCTTCTCGAACGCGTCGGGCGCTGGCCGCGGCGTTGAT
>NZ_DBNGPQ010000092.1:0-56996 GCF_057122925.1 Umezawaea sp.
TGCGGTCGTGCGGTCGTGCGGTCGTGCGGTCGTGCGGTCGTGCGGTCGTGCGGTCGTGCGGTCGTGCGGTCGTGCGGTCGTGCGGTCGTGCGGTCGTGCGGTCGTGCGGTCGTGCGGAACGCGGTGAGGCGGTGACGCGGCAAAACAGGAACGCGGCAACACAGGAACACAAGAACGCAGAAACACAGGAACGCAGAAACGCAGAAATGCGGGAAACGTGGTGGGAAAAGGTGCGGTGGTCGGCGTGCGGTGCTGGGGTCTTGCGAGAACTGCGGCCGCCGTGTGCGGAACAGTCGGGGTGGAACCAGTCGGGGTGGAACTACGTCTGCGGGGCCGCGGTGGTGGTCCGCGGTGACCGCGTCGGTGTTGTCGTCACGACCGTGACGGTGGTCGAGGTCGTCGGTGGTTCAAGCCAGGTGGACCCGCGCCGCCGTCGCGTGGAAGACCGTGCCGCGCTCAGCCGACCCGACGGAGGTGGCGGTGGCTGCCGCCCCCTGGGGACTGCTCGCCCGCCACGGTCAGGCAGAGCTGCGCGCTCAGGTACGCGCGGCAGGGCGCGGGTAGGCGCCTGCTCCACCAGCGGGTGCGGCAGGTGGGGCAGCGGCCGTGCTCGTCGGGCTGGTGTTCGTCCAGCAGGACCTTGATGGCGGCGACGATGCGGGGCAGTTCGGCCCTCGCGAGTTCCGCGACGGTCTGGTCGTCGCCGCGGGCCGCCATCTGGGCCACGGTGGCGAGGTGTTCGTGCAGCGACTTGTCGAGTTGGCTGAACACGGTCACGGACATCTCAGCGCTCCCCGACCGGCTGAACTGGGGGATTCCAGGCGACGGCTGGGCGTCGTCCCGTGACGCTGGGCATGGCTGCGACCCTCCGGAGTCCTTCCACGACCGGATGGCCGCGAAAACGTGCTCATGCAGCCTGCGACCGTTCACCCGCGAACTGCAAGTTGCAGTACACGAATGGATGACGTCTCTTTGCTCGCTTGGCTTCTCGTCACAGACTGTGCATGACCCAGGAGGTGCTGGTGATGGCACGGGGCAGCAGCCCGACGTTGCGCAAGCGCAGGCTCGTGGCCGAGCTCCGCCGGTTGCGCGAGGTCGCGGGTCTGACGATCGAGGAGGTCGGCGAGCGGCTGGAGTGCTCGGCCTCGAAGATCAGCCGGATCGAGACCGGTCGGGTGGGGGTCACGCCGCGCGACGTGAGGGACATGCTCGCCGCGTACGGGGCCGACGACCTGCTGCTGGACGAACTGGTCCAACTGGCGCGCGAGGCGCGCCGCAAGGGCTGGTGGGACGAGTACGGGGACATCGCGCCCGGTCGGTACATCGGGTTCGAGGCGGACGCGGAGTTCGTGCGCACCTACCAGGGTCTGATGATCCCCGGCCTGCTCCAGTGCGAGGAGTACACGCGCGCCCTGATCCGCGAGGTGCTGCCCGACGCCGCTCCCGCCGAGGTGGAGCGGCGGGTGAAGCTGCGCAACGCCCGCCAGGCGCTGCTGCGGGAGGAGGACCCGCTGCGGTTGCACGTGGTGATCGACGAGGCCGCCCTGCGCAGGCTCGTCGGCGGCCCCCTCGTGCTGCGGGCCCAGCTCCGACGACTGCTGGAGGTCGGCGAGCTGGCCAACGTCACCCTCCAGGTCGTCCCCTTCGCCTGCGGCGGTCACGCCGCGATGGACGGGCCGTTCGTCATCCTGAGCTTTCCCGAGCGGCTCGATCCGGACGTGGTATACATCGAAAGCACCAGAAGCGGCGTCTATTTGGAGCAGCCCTCGGACGTCGAGTGGTACTCCCAGATGTTCGAGCGGTTGTCGGGCACCGCGCTCGGGCCTGTCGAGTCGGCCGAGGTGCTCGAAGCCGCGGCGCACGCTCTTTCCCCAGAACTGGAGTGAATCCGCAGTGGAACCAACAACCGATTTGTCGAGAGCGACCTGGCGCAAGAGCAGCCGGTCGTCAGCGGGTGGGCCGGACTGCGTGGAGGTCGCGCTCGCGCCGGTCGGAGCCGGTGTCCGCGATTCGAAGAACCCCTCGGGCCCCGTGCTGGGCTTCGACGGAGCCGCTTGGGGCCGCTTCCTCGGCACGACCAAGCACGGTGCGTTCGACCTGAACTAGCTCGTCCGGGGGACATCCCCCTCACTCCTCCCTCAGGGTCTTCTACGACTCCGGTCTGGTTCGTGGTCAGACCGTGGAACGACGCGGTGTAGCCCGCGGTCCGATGTTCGCGACACCCCTTTCCGGTGAACTGTGTCCAGTCACCGGAAAGGGGTTCACGTCGTGTCGTCGCGCGTTCCCGTTTCCGTCGTGCTCGGGCTGTGCTGCCTGGTCGCGGGCCTCGTGCCCGCGCTGCGGGAGCCGACCAGGTACCGCGGCGCGGACCTGGTCGAGGGCCGCTGGTGGCGGCTCCCGGTGAGCCTGTTCGGCTCCTACCACCTCGCGCACGTCCTGTGGACGCTGCTGCTCGTGGCGCTCGTCGTCGCGACCCTCGAACGGACCGCGGGGTCCGCCGCCACGGTCGTCGTCCTCGCGCTCGGCCACCTCGTGCCGACCCTGGTCGCCTTCGGCTTGGCGAACCTGTTCTCCGCGCACGCCGTGCTGCACCGCCTCGACTACGGCGCTTCGGCCGCGCTCGCGTGCGCCGCCGCCGCTCTGGCGCTCCTGCGCCGCTCACGGGTGCTCGCGGCGGTCATCGCCGCGGTGCTCGTGGCCGACCTCTTCTACAGCGACTGGCTCACGGCCGCGCAGCACTGGGCCGCGGTCCTGCTGGGGCTGGGGCTCGTCGCGCTCACCTCTGGGGGAACGCATGGGATTCGTGACCGACGCGCTGGCCGGGCTGGCGAGCCTGCCGCAACCGGCGGTCGTGGCCGTGACCGGGGCGCTGACCCTGGCCGAGTGCACGCTGGGGGTGGGCTTCCTGGCGCCGGGGGAGACGTCGCTGCTGATCGCGTCGACGACGGTCACGACGGTGCCGCGGTTCCTGGTGATGTGGCTGGTGGTGTCGGTGTGCGCGGTGGCGGGCGACAGCATCGGGTACCTGCTCGGCCGTCGCTACGGTGAGCGGCTGCGCGAGTCGCGGATCGTCCGCAAGCTCGGGCAGGTCCACTGGGACCGGGCCGGTGACCTGCTGCGCAGACGCGGTGGGACGGCCGTGTTCACCGCCAGGTTCCTGCCGGTGGTGAGGACGCTGGTCCCGGCGTCGGCCGGGGCGTCGAAGCTGCCCTACCGCCGGTTCCTGCCCGCCTCCGTCGCCGGCGCGATCTGCTGGTCGGCGCTGCACATCGGCATCGGGTCGGCGGCGGGCGCGTCGGCGAAGTACGTCGAGTCGGTGCTCGGCGGGGTCAGCTGGGTCCTGTTCGGCGCCATCGCCGTCGCGGGCGCGGTCTACGCGCTGCGCCGCAGGGCGAAGGAGCGGCGGGTCCCGGAGCGCGAGTTCGAGAAGGTGTCCTGAAAAGGGCGAAGAGGGCCACCCCCTACCGGGTGGCCCTCTTCATCTGATGGGGACGTGGGTCGGCCGGCGTTCCGCCGCCGCGGGCTGGATGCCCCTTGCACGCCGGACGACCCACGTCGATCAGGGAGATGGCGGAGGTTCGGTTCCGCCATCTGGTCCAACCTCCCCCACCGGGTTTCGCCCTGTGTGGTTGGTCGGACACGCTTAGCCTAAGAACGCGGCTACAGCGCGACTGGAGCCGGACTGAAGTGATCTCTAGGCTCAGGGCGTGGGGCACAGCACTTCGGCAAAGGACACGTCGGTGGAGCACGACAACCCCGAGTCCCTCCGGTTCGAGGTACTCGGCCTGCTGCGGGTGATCCGCACCGGTCGCGAGGTCGACCTCGGTGCGGCCAAGCAGCGTGCCGTCCTGGCCGTGCTGCTGCTCAACCGCAACACCCCGGTGAGCCGCGACCACATCATCACGGCGGTCTGGGGCGACGCCGCGCCGACGAGCGCGGTGAACCTCGTGCAGACGTACGTGGCCGGGTTGCGCCGGGCGTTGGAGCCGACCCGCGCCCGTAGGGCGCCCGCCGAACTGCTGACGTCGGTCGGCGACGGCTACCTGCTGCGGGTCGACCGCGGCGCGCTGGACCTGGACGTGTTCGAGTCGAGCGCGGCGGAAGCGGTGAGGCTGCGGGCCGCGGGCGACCTCGCGGGCGCCGCCCGGCTGCTGGAGGACGGGCTCGCGCTGTGGCGGGCCGAACCCCTGGGCGGCATCTCCGGGCTGTTCGCCGAGGTGGAGCGCGGCAGGCTGGTCGAGCGCCGCTTCGCCGTGCTGGAGGAGCGCGCCGAGCTGCGGCTGGCGCTCGGCCAGGGAGCCGACCTGGTCGGCCAGCTCACCGCGCTGGTCGGCGACCAGCCGCTGCGCGAGCGCGCGCACGGGCTGCTGATGCGCGCGCTGTGCCAGGCCGACCGCCAGGCCGAGGCGCTCGCCGTCTACCGCGAGGCGCGCCGGGTCCTGATCGACGAGCTGGGCGTCGAGCCGGGGCCGGAGCTGCGCCGCGTCCAGATGGCCGTGCTGGCGGGCGACGACCCCGAACCCGGCCGGGCCGCGACCCCCGCCCCGCCCGCACCCGTCACGCCGATCTCGCCGGTCGGCGGCACGGTGCCTGCCCAGCTCCCGCGCGCCCCCGCGTCCCTGATCGGCAGGGACGCCGAGCTGCGCCGCATGGACGAGCTGCTCGCCGACGACCCCGGCAGCGGCCTGCTGCTGGTGGTGAGCGGCCCCGCGGGCGTCGGCAAGACGGCCCTCGCGCTGCACTGGGCCCACCGGGTCCGCGACGCCTTCCCCGACGGGCAGCTCTACGTCGACCTGCACGGCTACGACCCGAACCAGGACCCGCTGGACGCGGGCGAGGTGCTCAACCGGTTCCTGCGCACGCTCGGCGTGCAGCCGAACGACGCCCCGGTGACCGTCGAGGAGCGCTCGGCCCTCTACCGCACGCTCGTCGCGGACCGCCGCATGGTGGTGATGCTGGACAACGTGCTCGGCTCGACCGAGCTGCTGCCGCTGCTGCCCGGCTCGTCCTCGTGCGTCGTCGTGACCAGCCGCAGGCGCCTGGTCGGGCTGGTCGCGCACGCCGAGGCCCGGCTGGTGGAGCTGGACATGCTCACCCCGGAGGCGGCCGTGGAGGTGCTGGGCCGGGTCGCCGGTCGCGGCGCGGGCGCCGACGCCGCCGGGCTGCGCAGGCTGGCCGAGCTGTGCGACGGGCTGCCGCTCGCGCTGCGCATCGCCGCCGCCCGGCTCGCGGTGTCGCCGACGCTGCGCGTGGCGGACTTCGTGGCGGAGCTGGACGACGAGCACGGCAGGCTCGCCGCGCTCGGCCTGGAGGACGGCGAGGGCCCCGTGCGGGCCGCGCTGGACGCGTCCCGGCGCGCGCTGCCGCCGCTGGCCGCCCGCCTGCTCGCGCTGGTCGGCCTGCACCCCGGCACGCACGTGACGCCGTTCGTCGCCGCCGCGATGGCCGCCGTCGACGCGGGGCAGGCGCAGCGGGCGCTGGACTCGCTGACGGCGGCGAACCTGCTCTCGGTCGGCGAGCCCGGCCGCTACGGCGCCCACGACCTGGTCCGCGTGTACAGCAAGACCCTCGCGGGCGAGCTGGCGCCGGAGGAGCGGCGCGACGCCACCGGCCGGATGCTCGACTACTACCTGCACGTCGCGGACGTGGCCGACGGCCTGCTGCCGATCAGCCGCGGCAGCGTCCGGGTCGAGCCGAAGCACCGGCCGACCGCGGTGCCGAAGCTGGCGTCGTCGGCCGACGCGATCGGCTGGCTGGAGGCCGAGGAGGCGAACCTGCTGGCCGTCGCCGACCTGGCCGCGGACAGCTCCGCGCCGGTGTTCGACCGCGAGTGGCTGGTGCACGCCTGGCAGCTCGCGTACGCGCTGTCGCGGTTCTTCTGGCTGCGCGCCGACCACGGGACCTGGCTGCGGGTCACCGAGTCCGGTCTGCGGGCGGCCACCGAACTCGGCGAGCCGAAGGCGAAGTTCGTGATGCTGTTCAACCTCGGCACGGCGCTGCTGCGGCTGCGGCGCAACGACGAGGCGCTGGTCCGGCACGGCGAGGCGCTGGACGTGGCGCGCGCGAGCGGCGACCTCGACCAGCAGGCGCGCGCGCTGACGACGGTGGCGGACACGCTGCTCGACGTCGGCCGGATCGAGGAGTCCGAGGCGCACTACCGCGAGGCCATCGAGGTCAGCCGCAGCGCCGGGTCGCGGTGGACCGAGGCGAACGCCCACCACAACCTCGGGCTGCTGTACCTGGCGAACGGCCGGGTGGCGGACGCGCCGACGTGGCTGCGCGCTGCGTTGGTGATGTACCGGGAGGTCGGCGAGCAGTGCGGCGAGTCGACGTGCCACTCGGACCTGTCGGTCGCCCTGCTGTCGGAGGGGCACTACGAGGAGGCCGCGGTGAGCGCGCGGTCGGCCTTGACGCTGGCGACGGACGCCGCCAGCCCGTACCACCAGGCGCTCGCGCACGACCAGCTCGCGACCGTGTTCGACCGCCAGGGGGTGCCGGGCGCGGTGTCGCACTGGCAGCGGGCGCTCGCGCTGTTCACCGAACTGGACGCCCCGGAGGCAGACCAGGTCCGGGCGCGGCTGGCCCGCACGCGGGCGGTGTCGCCGACCGCTGTGTGACGATTGGTCTATACCTATTGACACCGGGTGCCCGCGCTACCTACGTTCAGCGCGACGCGTCACGGGTGAGCCGTGACACACATCCCTGCTCTCTCAACACACCTGCCAGGCCGCCGCCAGGTGCAGGAGGTTCGCCGTGCCCAGAAAGCTGGTGCCGGTGTTGGCGATGCTCGCCACGCTGGCCGGACTCTTGATCGCCGTAGCCAACCCCGCCCCGTCCAGTGCCGCGGGCAACGAGGACTGCCGCCCCGACGGCCTCTACAAGACGCCCGGCGTCGACGTGCCGTACTGCTCGGTCTACGACACCGCGGGCCGGGAGTCGTTCGACGCCAACCACTCCCGCCGCGTCATCGGCTACTTCAGCAGTTGGCGCACCGGCAAGGACGGCTCGCCCGCGTACCTGCCGAAGGACATCCCGTGGAGCAAGGTCACGCACCTCAACTACGCGTTCGCGCACATCGACAACCAGAACAGGATCTCCGTCGGTGACGCGGGCGCGACCAACGCCTCCACCGGCATGGAGTGGCCCGGTGTCGCGGGCGCGGAGATGGACCCGTCGCTGTCCTACAAGGGGCACTTCAACCAGCTGACGAAGTTCAAGAAGCAGAACCCGAAGGTGAAGACGCTGATCTCGGTCGGCGGCTGGGCGGAGACCGGCGGCTTCCTGCGCCCCGACGGCACCCGCGACGCCAACGGCGGCTTCTACAAGCTGGGCCAGGACCAGGGCGCGATCAACACCTTCGCCGACTCGGTCGTGGACTTCCTGCGCACCTACGGATTCAACGGCGCGGACATCGACTACGAGTACCCGACGTCGAACAACAACGCGGGCAACCCGGACGACTTCGCCCTGGCCAACGCGAACCGCGGCCGGCTGTGGGCGGGCTACGAGAACATCATGAAGACCCTGCGCGAGAAGCTGGACCGCGCGGGCGCCGCCGACGGCAAGCACTACCTGCTGACCGCCGCCGTTCCCGCGTCGGGCTGGCTGCTGCGCGGCATGGAGGCCTACCAGGTCACCAAGTACATGGACTACCTGAACGTGATGACCTACGACCTGCACGGCTCGTGGAACCACTTCGTCGGCCCGAACGCCGCGCTCTACGACAACGGCAAGGACGGCGAGCTGGCCGCGGGCGGCGTCTACACCGCCCCGCAGTACGAGGGCATCGGCTACCTCAACACCGACTGGGCCTACCACTACTTCCGCGGCGCCATGCCCGCGGGCCGGATCAACATGGGCCTGCCGTTCTACACCCGCGGCTGGCAGGGCGTCAGCGGCGGCGTCAACGGGCTCGGCGGCACGGCCGCGCTCCCGGACCAGTCGAAGTGCCCCGCGGGCACGGGCGGCTCGGTCGGCTCGACGACCCCGTGCGGCAACGGCGCGATCGGCATCGACAACCTGTGGCACGACAGCACGGCGGGCAACGCCGAGGTGCCGTCGGGCGTGAACCCCATGTGGCACGCCATGAACCTCCAGAACGGCATCACGCCGGACTACCTGGCGGCGTACGGCCTCACCCCGGACACCGACCCGACCGACCGGATCAGCGGCACCTACGCGCGCAACTACGACAGCACCCTCGTCTCCCCGTGGCTGTGGAACAGCACCAAGAAGGTGTTCCTGTCCACCGAGGACGAGCAGTCGGTCGCCACGAAGGCGAAGTACATCGCCGACAAGGGCATCGGCGGCGTGATGATCTGGGAACTCGCCGGTGACTACCGGTTCGACTCCACCAAGCAGCAGTACACGATCGGCGACACGCTGATCAGCAAGATCAACGACGGTCTGCGCGGCGCGGCCCCGTACGGGAACCTCAAGGCGTCCACGGCCACCCCGGCCGACGTGCTCGACGTCTCGGCCGTGGTCGGCGGCTTCGCCCTCGGCGACGCCAACTACCCGATCACGCCGAAGCTGAAGATCACCAACAACTCGACGGTCACCATCCCCGGTGGCGCGAAGATCGAGTTCGACTACGGCACCAGCGCGCCCGGCAGCATGACCGACCAGTCCGGCTTCGGCCTCCAGGTCGTGTCGAAGGGCCACACCGGGTCCAACGTCGGCGGTCTGCGCGGCGACTTCCAGCACGTGTCGGTGGCCATGCCGACGTGGCAGTCGCTGGCACCGGGCGCCAGCGTCGACATCACGATCAACTACCAGCTCCCGATCACGTCGCCGTCGAACTTCCGGTTCACCTTCGGCGGCAAGACCTACGCCATCGCGTCGGACCACCCGCGCGGAGCGGGCGGCAACCCGCCGACCAGCACCACCACGACGACGACGACCACGACCACCACCACCACGACGACGACCACCACGACCACCCCGCCGAACTGCACCGCGGCGGCGTGGGACCGGACGAAGGTCTACGTCGGCACGAACGCGGTGTCGTGGAAGGGCCGCAAGTGGACGGCCCAGTGGTGGACGCAGGGCGAGGAGCCCGGCACCACCGGCGAGTGGGGCGCGTGGCGCGACAGCGGCGCCTGCTGATCGCCTGACGCGGAGCGCGGGGGCACCTCCGACCAGGGTCGGGGGTGCCCCTTCCCGCTGTCGGGTAAGGCCCTCGCGGGCGCGGGCCACGTGAACCTCCGATGCCCGCCCCCACCCCTTACGACGACTCTCGGTGTCACTGACGAAGACGACACGGGAGTGAAGACGATGAGCCTCGAGTGGACGCCCGAAGCGATCAAGGCGGAGGTCGACTACCGGCAGCGGTCGATGCGGGCCGACGCGGAGCACGTGCGGCAGTCGCGGCGCACCGCGCCGCGCAAGGCGGCCTGGTGGGCGCGGCTGGCCGGGTTCGCCGGGGCCGACGTCCCCGAGCAGCGGAAAGCCAGGGGCGACGCCGCCTGAGGTGTGCGAACATGCCACTCGTGGCGCGTCTCGGATCCGGCATCCCCCTGGTGGCCCGCGGTCGGGAAATGGCTCGGCTGCGGGCTTCGCTCGCGTCCGCCGCCGCGGGATCGGCGTCGGCGGTGCTGCTCGCGGGTGACGCGGGGGTCGGCAAGACGCGCGTGGTCGAGGAACTGGCGTCCGCGGCGGACACGCTGGTGCTGACGGGCCGCTGCCTCGACGTGGAGGAGATGGGCATCCCCTACCTCCCCTTCGCCGAGGTGCTCGGCCAGGCGAGGGACCGGGGCCTGCTCGACATCGGCGCGAGGCCCGCACTGGCGCGGCTGCTGCCCGAACTGGCGCTGCCGGTGGGGCAGGACGAGACGCGGGACGGCTCGAACCAGCCGCCGCTGTTCCCGCGGAGCCGCCGGTCGGAGCAGGACGTCGGCCAGTTGCAGCTGTTCGACGCGGTGCACGGGCTGCTCGGCGAGCTGGCCGAGCGGCGGACCGTGCTGCTGGTGCTGGAGGACCTGCACTGGGCGGACGCCTCGACCCGCTACCTCCTGTCGTTCCTGCTGTCGCGGCTGCGCTCGCAGCGGCTGCTGATCCTGGGCACCTACCGGTCCGACGACCTGCACCGCGCGCACCCGCTGCGGCCCCTGCTGACCGAGCTGCTGCGCCTGCCCGCCGTGGAGCGGCTGGAACTGGCGCCGTTCGGGGCTGAGCAGTCGCGCGCGTTCGTCGAGGCGCTGGCCGACGAGCTGCCGGACGACGTGGTCCGCGAGGTCGCCGAGCGGTCGGAGGGCAACCCGTTCTTCGCCGAGGAACTGCTCGCCGCCGCGAGCTGCCTGCCCAGCGGCGGCATGCCGGCGGCGCTGGCTGACGTGCTGCTGACCCGGATCGAACGCCTGGCGCCCGACACCCAGCACGTCCTGCGGGTCGCGTCCATCGGCGGCAGGCGGGTGAGCCACGACCGGCTGCGGACCGTGGCGGGCCTGGACGACGCGAGGTTGGACGCCGCGCTGCGGGAAGCCGTGCAGCACCACGTGCTGCTGGTCGGCGACGCCGACGAGATCTACGTGTTCCGGCACGCCCTGCTCCAGGAGGCGGTCTACGGCGACCTGCTGCCCGGCGAGCGGGTGCGGCTGCACGCGGCGTACGCGCGGTACCTGACCGGCCGCGAGGGGCGCGGGTTCGCGGCGGGGCTGGCCTACCACAGCCTGGAGAGCCACGACCTGCCGCGCGCGCTGGCCGCGTCGGTGGACGCCGGGCAGGAGGCGCACCGCACGGGCGCGCCCGCCGAGGCGCTGCGGCACTTCGAGCAGGCGCTGAGGCTGTGGGCCGCGGTCGCGGAGGACCAGCGGCCACCGGACGTGACGGAACTGGTGCTGCTGAGCCGCGCGTCCTGGTCGGCGGGCACGGCGGGGCAGCCGGAGCGGGCGCTCGCGTTCGCCAGGTCCGCGACCGAGGTCGTCGACCCGGCCGACCCGGAGAAGGCCGCCGAGATGTGGCGGCGGGTCGCGCAGGCGTCGCAGGGGCTCGACGGGCACGACCGGGAGATGCACGAGGCCGTCGACCAGGCGTGGCGGCTGGTGCGCGACCGGCCCGCCAGCCAGTCCCGCGCGTGGGTGCTGGCCGTGTCGGCGTCGTGCCTGCGCTACGCCCGCGACCTGCCGCTGGCGCGGGAGCGCGCGGAGATGGCGGTGCGCGACGGGCGCGAGTCCGGCGCGGCGGGGGCCGTCGCGGACGCGCTGGCCACGCTGGGGCTGCTGGACGGCCGCGAGGACCGCACCGAGTCGGCGCGCGAGCACCTGATCGGCGCGATCGACTGCGCCGTCGAGGCGGACGCGGTCAACACCGAGATGCGCGCCCGGTACTTCCTCGGCCTGGACCACTACGACCGGGGCGAACTGGAGGACGCGCTGCGCGTGTTCGAGGAGGCGTCCCGCCGGGCCAGGGCCAAGGGCATCACCTGGAGCGGGTTCGGGCTGGAGGTGCGGGTGCTCCAAGCGCTGGCGCTCTACCACCTTGGCCGCTGGGACGAGAGCGCCGCCGCGGCCGAGCCACCCGGCCTGGCCGTGTCGAGCACGGTCGTCGCGAGGCTCGCCGCCGTGGGCACGCACGTCGCCGTCAGCCGGGGCGACGTCGACCACGCCGAGCGCATGATCGCCGAACTCCGCGAGGACTGGCACCGCGACGTGCAGATCGCGCTGATCACCGGCGGCACCGGGGCCGAGCTGGCGCAGTGGCGCGGCAGGCCCGAGCAGGCCGTGGACCGCGTCGCGGACGCCCTCGCCTGGACCCGCGAGGTGGGCGACGAGTGGCTGCTGGCGGGCATCCGGCTGGGGGCGCTGGGCGTCGCGGCCCACGCCGACGTCGCCGCCGGGGCCAGGCGCCGCCGGGACGGCGACGGCGAGGCGACCGCCGTCGCCGAGGGCAACCGGCTGGCCGACCACGCCCGCGCCACGGCCGTGAACGGCCTGCCGCGCACCGGCGTCCTCGGCCCGGAGGGGCGGGCGTGGCTGGCGCGCGCCGACGCCGAGCGCAGCAGGCTCACCGGAGCGGGCGACCCCGAGCTGTGGGCGCGCGCCGCGGCCGAGTTCGGCTTCGGCATGGTGTTCGAGCAGGCCGTGTGCCGGTGGCGGCTGGCCGAGGCGCTGCTGGGCGCCGACCGCCGCGACGAGGCCGCAGCCCACCTGCGGGAGGTCGCCGAGTTCGCCCGCACCGTCGGCGCGGCCCCGCTGCTCGACGCCGTCACCCGCGTCGCCCGCCGGGCCCGCGTCACCCTGCGCGCGGACGAGGCCGAGCCGCGCGACCGCGTGGACCCGTTCACCCCGAGGGAACGGTCCGTGCTCGGCCTCGTCGCACTGGGGCGCACCAACCGCGAGGTCGGCGAGGAGCTGTACATCAGCGAGAAGACGGTCAGCGTCCACCTCACCCGCATCATGGCGAAGCTCGGCGCGGGCCGCCGCGCCGAAGCCGTCGCCCTCGCCTACGACCGCGGCCTGCTGGACCACTCCTAGGCGCGTTCCACCTTCACCCACAGCGCCGCGTCCGCCGTGGCGCCGTCGGCCGACACCTTCGCGCTGAGCAGCGACGGACCCGGCGCGCTGCGGTAGGGGTTGGACGGGAACCACTGCGTGTACACGTCCCGCCACACCTCCTGCAACACCTTCGGGAACTCGCCCGAACTCTCGAACACCGCCCACGTCCCGGCGTCCACGTCCAGCGACTCCAGGTCCTCCGGCACGTCGGCGCCGGACGCCACGGCGTAGTAGAAGTCCAGCTCGGTGCCCTCCTCGAAGCCCTCGTCGACGTTCACGCTCACGTTGAGCACCCCGGACGGCTCCTGGTCCGACAGCGCCTCGATCCGCGCCCGCACCTCCGGTCCGAGACCCTTCACGAACTCGACGATCGCCGGGTTCATCCCCTCGTGGACGAGCGGCACCCTCGCCCTCCGGCCGACCACCCGGAACCCGTCCTTCTCCACGACCCGGTACCGCATGCTGCTGCTCCCTTCGACGACGAGGCGGAAGGACATCCGTGGCTGGGACCGCAGGGCCGCTCCGGTCCTGCGCGCCTCACCGGGCCCGACGCCGTGCACGGCCCGGAACGCCCTGGCGAACGCCTCGCCCGAGCCGTACCCGTACCGCACGGCGATGTCGAGCAGCGTCTCCCGCCCGGCCAGCACCTCCGCGCCCGCGACGGTGAGCCGCCTGCGCCGGACGTACTCCGACAGCGGCACGCCCGCGAGCGCCGAGAACAGCCGACGCAGGTGGTACTCCGACGTCAGCGCGATCCGCGCCAGGTCGGCAACCTCGATCGGCTGGTCGAGGTTGCGCTCGACGTGCTCCATGGCCTGGTTCAGCCGTTCCAGCACTCCGGCCTCCCTTCCTCGACGTCCATGCTGCGGCCCGTCCACCCTGCCGGACCCGACAGTTCGTGCCCGCCCCGGTCGGGTCGTGCGACCACGGGAGGAGCCGGGGTCATCCTGCGGGTTGAGTCCGGAGTGCGCGTCGGGAGGGATGTCCGCTCACGTGGCCGCTGCCTAGGTTTTCCCCTGTCAGCGAGACGGTGAGCGAAATGGGGCAGGGAATGTCTGCAGTGGTGTCCGAGACGGGCCGGGTTGGCACGCAAGCCGCCGTCGCCGCCTCCAGCCTGGTGAAGGTGTACGGCAAGGGCGACACCGCGGTGCGGGCGCTCGGCGGCGTGAGCGTCGCGTTCCAGGCCGGGAAGTTCACGGCCATCATGGGCCCGTCGGGCTCCGGGAAGTCGACGCTCATGCACTGCCTCGCGGGTCTGGACAACGTGGACGGCGGGTCCGTCCACATCGGCGGGACCGAGATCACCGGCCTCAACGACAAGGACCTGACCAAGCTCCGCCGCGACCGCGTCGGGTTCGTCTTCCAGGCGTTCAACCTGCTGCCCACGCTGTCCGCGGAGGCGAACATCCTGCTCGGCCTCGAACTGGCGGGCCGCAAGCCCGACAAGCAGTGGTTCGACACCATCGTCGACGTGCTGGGCCTGCGGGACCGGCTGAAGCACAAGCCGTCCGAGCTGTCCGGCGGCCAGCAGCAGCGCGTGGCCTGCGCCCGCGCCCTGGTCGCCCGCCCGGACGTGGTGTTCGCCGACGAGCCGACCGGCAACCTGGACTCGCGCTCCGGCGCCGAGGTCCTCGACTTCCTGCGGATGTCCGTGCGCAAGCTCGGCCAGACCGTGATCATGGTGACCCACGACCCCGTCGCCGCGTCCTACGCCGACCGCGTCGTGCTCCTCGCCGACGGCCACCTCGCCGGTGAGATCCAGAACCCGACCGCCGACTCGGTGCTCTCCGCGCTCAAGCACCTGGGGGCGTGATGCTGAAGACGATCATCGCGGGTGTCAGGGCGCGCACCGCGCGGCTCCTGCTGTCGTCGATCGCCATCATGCTCGGGGTCGCCTTCGTCAGCGGCACGCTCGTGCTCGGCGACGGCATCACCGAGGGCATGAAGGACGAGTTCGCCAAGACCTCGCGCGGCGTCGACGCGTCGATGTCGCTCACGGGGGAGGGCCCGGAGTCCGAGACCGGCATCTCCCAGGCCGCGCTCGACAAGGTCCGCGGCACGCAGGGCGTGCAGGGCGCGGACATCCGCAGCTACGTCTCCGCCGCGCTGCTGACGGCGGGCGGCAAGGCCAAGCCCGCCAGCGCAGGCCCGCTCGCGTCCACGCCGGAGCTGCGCGAGTACGACCTGAAGGACGGCCGCTTCCCCGCGTCGACCACCGAGACCGCGGTCGACGTGCGGGCACTGGCCACGACGAAGCTGTCGCTGGGCCAGCAGATCACGCTGCTCGACGAGAACGACGCCAAGCACTCGTTCACCATCGTCGGCACGTTCGCCCAGGGCGCCAACTCCATGTCGCTCGGCGGCAGCGAGCACCTCGTCCTGCTGCCCGAGGCGCTGACCGGGCTCAGCGACAAGGTCCGCGGGTACGAGCTGGTCGCGAAGGCCGCTCCCGGCGTGACCCAGCAGCAGCTCGTCGCGAACCTGGAGAAGACCTTCGGCGGCGACAGGGCGTTCAAGTTCCAGACCGGTGAGCAGCTCACCACCGAGACCCTGAAGCAGATCAGCGAGCGCTCGAACGAGTTCACCCAGCTGCTGCTCGCGTTCGCGCTCATCGCGCTCGTGGTCGCGGCCATGGTCATCTACAACACGTTCACCATCCTGGTCGCCCAGCGCACCAGGGAACTCGCCCTCATGCGGTGCGTCGGCGCCAGCCGCGGCCAGGTGTTCGGCAGCGTCATCGCCGAAGCCGTCGCCATGGGCTTCCTCGCCTCCGTGATCGGCCTGTTCGGCGGGATCGGCGTCTCCGCCCTCATGCAGACGGTCGTCGGGTCGCTCTCCGGCGACAACACGGTCGTCCGGCTCCCCGTCACGCCCACCACGGTGCTCGCCGCGTTCGGCGTCGGCGTGCTGATCACGGTGGTCTCGGCGGCGCTGCCCGCCCGCAAGGCGACGAAGGTCGCCCCGGTCGCCGCGCTGCGCGCCCAGCTCGACAGCGGCGAGGAGGTCGCCCGCACCGGCAAGCTGCGGATCGCGTTCGCCGTGCTCCTCGGCCTGGCGGGCGCGGGCGTCGTCTACCTCGGCACGGGCATGGAGGAGGAAGCGGCGCTGATCATCACCGGCTCCGGCACGATGCTGCTGCTGGCCATGGTGGTCACGCTCGGCCCGGTGCTCGTCGGACCGGTCAACCGGGTGCTCGGCGTCGTGCCGAGGGCGCTGTTCGGCGTTCCCGCCAAGCTGGCGTCCGGCAACGCGGGCCGCAACCCCAAGCGCACCGCGGCCACGACCGCCGCGCTGATGATCGGCGTGACCATCGTCAGCCTCGTCACGGTCGTCGCCACCAGCGCGAAGGAGACCGCGAGCGCCGAGGTCGACCAGCGCTTCCCCGCCGACTACACCGTCACCTCGTCGATCTACAGCAGGCCGTTGCAGCAGGACCTGCTGGACCAGCTCACCGCCGTCCCCCAGGTCGCCAAGGTGGCCCCGGTGGCCGCGTTCGCCCCGGAGAGCGAGGAGAACTCCCAGTACAGCGCGTACCTGGAGGCCACCACGCCCGAGGCGCTCGGCGACCTCGTGCGGCCGAAGGTCGTGTCGGGCAGCATCACGGGCCTCGAGGACGGCGAGGTCGCGATCAGCTCCAGCTTCGCCAAGCGCGGCGGACTGGCCGTCGGCGGCACCCTCCCGCAGGGCGTCGGCGCCACCAAGAAGGACCTGAAGGTCGTCGCGGTCGTCGACGGCATCGACAGCAGCGGCATCGTCACGCTGGCCACGCTCAACTCGTTCAACCCCGACACGCCCGGCTTCCGCAGCATCATGGTGAAGCTCAAGGACGGCGTGGGCGCCGAAGCGGGCCGGGCGGCCGTCGAGAAGGTCACCGACCCCTCGCCGATCGCCGTCATCGACAGCGCCGCCGAGACGAAGGCCCAGCTCAACACCCAGGTCGACCAGGTGCTCGGTTTCATCTGGGCCCTCATCGGCCTCGCCGTGATCATCGCCCTGTTCGGCATCGCCAACACGCTGACGCTGTCGGTCCTGGAGCGCACCAGGGAGTCGGCGCTGCTGCGGGCGCTCGGCCTCACCAAGAGCCAGCTGCGGCTGATGCTCGTGGTCGAGTCGGTCCTGATGGCCGTCATGGGCGCCGCGATCGGCCTGGTCCTCGGTGTCGGGTTCGGCTGGATCCTGGTCGAGGCGCTGTCGTCGGACAGCTTCCCGATCACCTTCGACGTCCCGGTCGGCCAGATCGGCGTCATGCTCCTCGCGGCCGTGGTCGCGGCGATGATCGCCGCCGCCATGCCCGCGAGGCGAGCGGCCCGCACCTCGGTCGTCGCCGGGATGGCCGAGGCCTGACCCGACGGCCCGTCCTTCTTCGGGGGAGGGCGGGCCGTCATCCCCGGTACGGCCGCTGCCCCGCGCCCCACGGTGCGGGGCAGCGGCGCGCCACGGGGGTGCGAAGCCGGGGTCCGCGGTCGCGGGAGCCGTTCCAGCTCCCGCACGGGCCGGTCCGGGGACGCGACGAGGTCGCACGACCGGTACCGCTCGGCGAACCCAGCCCCGCCGAGCCGCGGCTCGCACAGGTCGCCCTCGGGCACCACCGCGTCGAGCCGACCACCTCGCGGCGGCGTTCCGCCCGAACGTCCGATTCGCACCGCGGCGGCGTCCGCTCCGCGGGACGGCCGGGAGCGGTCGAGGAATCTTTTCTTCCCGCGCGTCACGTTCGGCGGCGCGAGGCCTCTACCAGGGTGCGGGGTTGGCTCGGGCGAGGGCCGAGCCAACCCCCGCCTCTTGCCCCTCTGGGCCGTTCGGAGCACAGTTCACCCGGTGTTCACCCGTACTGGTGCTGCCGCCACCACCTCGTACTGCTGAAATCACGGGCGGCCCCGTGCTCGTCGCGCGGTGCGCCGGAAGCGGTCGGAAGGTTACGGAACGATGTCGACAGCGGTCCGCCTGCTTGACACCGGGGGCTGCCACGTCGACTGTGAGAGCGCTCTCACTGCGTTGGGTCACGCGGGCGGAGCGCGCCGAGGAGGACGGATGAGCAGGACTCTGGTCGGTCGTGCGGCTGCGGCCGTGGTGGCCGCCCTCGCCGTGACGAGCGTCGCGGCGTGCGGGGGAGAGGCGGGAGGCTCGGACGGCAAGATCAAGCTGTCCATCGGCGTCTTCTCCGACTTCGGGTACGACGCCCTGGTCAAGGAGTACCAGGCCGCGCACCCGAACATCGAGGTCGAGCAGCGCAAGGTCAAGATGGAGCAGCACCACACGCAGCTCGCCACCCAGCTCGCGGGCGGACGCGGCGCCGCGGACATCGTCGCCATCGAAGAGGGCAACGTCGCCCAGTTCCGCCAGTCCAAGGACAAGTTCGTGAACCTCGCGGACCACGGCGCCAAGGACCTGGAGAACCAGTGGGCCGCCTGGAAGTGGAGCCAGGGCACCACCGACAACGGCAACTTCGTGCTGGGGCTCGGCACGGACATGGGCAGCCTCGCCCTGTGCTACCGCCGCGACCTGTTCGAGGCGGCGGGCCTGCCCGTCGACCGCGTGGAGGTCGGCAAGCTCTGGCCCACGTGGCAGGACTACGTCGCCACCGCCCAGACCTTCACCGAGCAGACGCCGGACGTGAAGTTCGTCGACACGGCCCTCAACGTCTACAAGGCGATCCTCGACCAGACCGAGGAGGCGTACTTCGCCAAGGCCGACGACTCCTACATCGCCGACAGGAACACGAAGGTCGGCGACGCCTTCACCCTCGCGGCGAGCCTCGGCGAGAAGCGCCAGACCGGCGCGCTCCCCCCGTTCAGCCCGGAGTGGAACGTCGCGCTGAAGCAGGCGTCCTTCGCCACCACCACGTGCCCCGCCTGGGCCCTCGCCCTCATCAAGGCGGGCGCGGGCGACGAGGCCGCGGGCAAGTGGGACGTCGCGGACGCCCCCGGCCCCGGCGGCAACTGGGGCGGGTCCTTCCTGGCCGTGCCCAAGCAGAGCGCGCACCCCCAGGAGGCCTACGAGCTGGCCAAGTGGCTGACCGCCCCCGAGCAGCAGAAGCGGATCTTCAAGGAGACCGGCAACCTGCCGAGCGAACCGGTGGCCTACAAGGACCCCGAGGTCACGGCCACCGTCAACACCTACTTCAACAACGCCCCGGTCGGCCAGATCTTCGGCACCTCCGCCGAGAACCTGCAACCCACCTACCGCGGCACCAAGGACTCCAAGGTGACCCCGGTGTTCAGCAGCGCCCTCTCCAGGGTCGAACAGGGCAAGCAGAACACGTCGGAGGCGTTCGCGCAGGCGTTGAAGGAAGCGCAGGACGCCGTCAAGTGACACCGGACAACCACGGGCGGAGCGGGGTCCCGGCCCCGCTCCGCCGCGCGCCGGGGGCCGTCGATGGCCGGTGAGACCAACGGCGACCGGCGGTGGCCGCTCGCGCGGCTGGACGGCGAGTGCACGCCCCACCTGGTGATCGCCCCCTTCTTCCTGGTGTTCGGCGTCTTCGGCCTCCACCCCCTGCTGCACACCGCCTGGGTGTCGCTGCGCGACTGGCAGCCGATCGACGGCGACCAGGGCCTCGTCGGCCTCGACAACTACGCGACCCTCCTCGGCGACGCCAACTCCTGGAACACCCCGATCCTGGTCGTCCTGGTCGTCGCGGGCATCAACTTCTCCGTGACGCGACGCATCGCGTCCAAGGGCTGAGGGGGAGCCGTGGCAGCGCTCGACACCGCCCCGCCGCTGACGCCGGGTGGTCACCCGGTCGAGAACACCACCAGGGTCTTCGACACCGTCGACTCCTCCCCGGCGATGACGAACTCCCCGTTCCTCCTCGCCCCGGGCACCGCGATGGTGCCGACCCAGCTCGGCGTGGCCCCGCTCCACACGCTGATGTCCGACCTCGACCGGTACGGCACCCCGCAAGCCGTCATCGTGCGACCCCAGGCCGCCGTCATGGGCGTGTTCGCGTTCACGACGGCGTGGAACGACTTCTTCCGGCCGCTGATCGTGCTGGACCCCAACGACGGCCCGACGGTCCAGGTCGCGCTGTCAGCACTGGCCAGCGGCTACCACACCGACCACTCGCTCATGCTCGCCGGCGCATCGCTCGCGGTGCTGCCGGTCGTCGCGATCTTCATCCTGCCGGCCCGCCGGATCGTCGGCGGGATCGTGCAGGGTGCCGTGAAGGGATGACTAGATGACCACCACCGACCCGGACAGCCGAGTCGGGCGGGCGCCAGTGCCCGCCCCGGACCTCGCCCCCGACACCCTCCGATTCCCGGCGGGCTTCACCTGGGGCGCGGCCACCGCGTCCTTCCAGATCGAGGGTTCGACCACCGTGGACGGTCGCACACCGTCCATCTGGGACACCTTCGCCGCCACGCCGGGCAAGGTGCTCAACGGCGACACCGGCGAGCCCGCGTGCGACCACTACAACCGGTCCGCCGAGGACGTCGAGCTGATGTCGCAGCTCGGCCTGGCGGCGTACCGCTTCTCCGTGGCGTGGCCCCGGATCGTGCCCGCGGCCGACGGCCTGGTGGAGCCGCGCGGTCTGGCGTTCTACGACAGGCTGGTGGACCAGTTGCTGGCCAAGGGCATCGAGCCCGTCGCCACGCTGTACCACTGGGACCTCCCGCAGTGGCTGGAGGACCAGGGCGGGTGGCGCAACCGCGACACCGCCCACCGGTTCGCCGAGTACGCGCAGGTCGTGTTCGGCCACCTCGGCGACCGGGTGAAGCTGTGGAGCACGCTCAACGAGCCGTGGTGCTCCGCGTTCCTGGGTCACCACAAGGGCAACCACGCGCCCGGCCTGACGGACTCCAAGGCGTCGCTGGAGGCCATGCACCACCTGCTCCTGGCGCACGGCCTCGCCACGCGGGCGATGCGCGAGCGGGCCACCGAGGAACACAAGTTCTCGCTGGTCCTGAACTTCACCCAGGGCAAGGCTGACAACGATGACACCGCGTCGCTGGACGCCGTGCGCAAGGTCGACGGCCTGCACAACCGGATCTTCCTGGACCCGGTGCTCGGCCGCGGTTACCCGGCCGACGTAGTGCAGGACGTGGCGTGGCTCGGTGACTGGCAGCGCGTGGTGCTGGACGGTGACCTCGACGTCATCGCCACGCCGATCGACTTCCTGGGCGTGAACTACTACAGCCCCACCCGCGTCGCGCCCGCCGCCGACCCGGAGGTCGTCACCGACGGGCCGTTCCCCGGTCTGCGCGGTGTCGAGCTGCTCGACCCGCGCGGTGAGCTGACCAGCTTCGGCTGGGAGCAGAACGCGGACGCGTTCGCCGAGCTGCTCGTCCGCCTCGGGAAGGACGCGCCGGGCCTGCCGATCGTGATCACCGAGAACGGGTCGGCGTTCGTCGACGAGGTCGACGAGTTCGGCCACGTCGAGGACCCGCAGCGGGTCGCGTTCCTGGTCGACCACCTGCGGGCCGTGCACCGGGCCATCGAGGCGGGCACCGACATCCGCGGGTACCTCGCGTGGTCGCTGCTGGACAACTTCGAGTGGGCCGAGGGGTACAGCCAGCGGTTCGGTGTCGTGCGGGTCGACTACGAGACCCAGGAGCGGACGGTGAAGCGCAGCGGGGCGACCCTGGCGCGGATCATCGGCCGCAATTCGATTCCCGCCACCGGGTACGAGGTGGAGTAGGGGCGTGAGGTGACGAGGGGCCCGCACCGTCGCGCGGGTCCCTCGTCCAGGGCTTGAGGAGGTCCCGATCGGGGCCTCCTCAATTCATGTGCGATGCATATTCCGGGGGAGACGTACGCAGAGTTGTTTGCATCGACAAGCGCTCATCGGAATGACGGCCGTCCGCCGTGCCCCGACCGCGGACTCGCCACCCCGTCGAGCGGTGTCCGGTGCTCAGGGCGGGGGTGCCGCACCGCGTGACCGGAAGCCCGGTCGGCGGAATGGCGATTGACCCGCGGTCAACAATTTCCGAACGGCAAAACGCGATCACGCGGAATCGCGCTTCCCCGCCTCGCGCACTCACGCCGACTCAGAGGTAACCCGCCCAGGGGGACCCCTGTTTTATACATTACTCTCGGGGTCCGACAAATACGGTGAGTTGTCTGCGGCAATAGGAAATGCTCGAAAGAGTGGCCATTGGCGGCGATAAGGACACCAGGGGTAGTAGTAATACCGCCCGAAGGTGGTATCAAGTCGACTGGCGGCGCACGAGAATCGTCGGCAGCACTTCCCGGCGGGCCCGGACCGGCTCGTCGCGCAGCAGCCGCAGCAGGTGGTTGACCATGTGGGCCACCTGGTCGTTCGAGTCCTGCTTGATCGTCGTCAGCGGCGGCTCGGTGTGCGGGGCGATCAGCGGGTGGTCGTCGAAGCCCACGACGGCCACGTCGTCCGGCACGCGCCTGCCCGCCTCGCGCAGGGCGTCCAGCGCGCCCGCGGCCATCAGGTCGCTGGCGACGAACGCGGCGTCCAGGTCGGGCACGCGGTCGAGCAGCGCGGCCATCGCCCGCTTGCCGCCCTCGCGGTCGAAGTTGCCGCTCTCGGTCATCAGCGCGGTCACGGCGTCGTCCGCGCCGACGGCCGTCCGCCAGCCTTCGAGGCGGTCGATGGACGAGTACTCGTCGGCCGTGCCCGTGACGCTGACGATCTTCTTGCGCCCCAACGACAACAGGTGCTCGGTCGCGACGACCGCGCCGCCGGTGTTGTCGTTGTCGACCAGGTGCAGGCCGCGCAGCGGACCCCACGGGCGGCCCGCGTAGACGACCGGCAGCGGGAGCTTGCGGGCGATCGACGGCAGCTGGTCGCCCTTGTGCGGCGCGAACAGCAGGGCGCCGTCGACGTGGCCGCCCGCCAGGAAGCGCTCGGCGCGGGCCTGGTCCTCGGGGGAGTGCACCAGCATCAGGACCATCTGCACGTCCGCGGCGGCGAGCGCGCGGGCCGCCGCCCTGATCAGCTGCCCGAAGTGCGGGTCGTCGAAGATCTTCGGTTCCGGCTCGGAGAACACGACCGCGACCGCGTCGGTGCGCCGCGTGACCAGCGAGCGGGCCGCGTGGTTCGGCGTGTAACCGAGCTCCACCACCGCAGCCGTCACCGCTTCGTGCGCCTCGGGACTCACCCTCGGCGAGGAGTTCAGCACCCGCGACGCCGTCGCCCTCGACACGCCCGCTCTCTCGGCGACGTCCTCCAGGGTGGGACGCGCCGCGCGCTGCGGTTGGACGGACACGGGCACCACTCCTCGACGATCGGTGAATCGGCTCAGCTTAGCCGGATCACCCCCGCTCGGGAGCGCTCCCACACCCGACCGTCAGCGAGTCCCACCGATTTGCGCACGCGCCGCGCGGACGGGTGCGCGCAGCGGCGCGGGCGTCGGCGTGATGGACAGCCGCAGCAGTCCGTCCTCCCGCCGCACCGCGGTCTCCAGGCCCGCGCGGGCGGCCGTGCGCACGAGCCCGGTCTCCGAGGGCAGGCACCACGCCACGAGTTCGCGGTACCCCGCCGCACGACCGGTGTCGGCCAGCGCGCACAGCAGCGCCGTGCCCACTCCCCGGTGCTGCCACGCGTCCTCGACGAGCAGGGAGATCTCCGCGCTGTCCGGAGTGGACGTCCGGATCAGCTGGCCCAGCGCCACGACCCGGTCCGCGCACTGCGCCACCACGGTGCTGCCCCGCGGCGGGCTGAGCAGCCGGTGCAGCCAGCGGCGCGGGAGCGTGCGCATCCCGGAGTGGTAGCGGGTGAACAGGGTCCGCATCGAGCACCGCGAGTGCAGGGCCGCCACGGCGTCCTCGTCGTCCGCGCCGCCCGCCCTGAGCACCAGCGCCATGCCGTCCGCGCTGATCAGCGCCGTCGGTCGAGGGGTGGGCGTGCCCGACTCGTCGAGCAGGTCGATCAGCGCCGCCGCTCTGGCCAGTTCGACCTGGGTGAACGGCGACCAGCCGCGCCGCGCCACGACGACCGTGCCGTCACGGGTGAGCAGGCGCGCGTGGTGGCCGGGCTTCTCGTCGGACGGGTCGCCCTCGGCGCCGACGGGCAGCACCACGACCGAGTCCGCGGCCAGCACGGCGCGCAGGGCGTCGCACGCGCTGCCGGGGTGGCGGACCGCGTCGCCCGCCGCGCGCAGGGCCGCCGTCGGGGCGTCGACCAGGTCGTGCACGTCGGCGTTGGTGATGCCGACGCACCGGCCGCCCTCGGCGCGGATCGCCTCGACCAGGTCGGCGGGCAGCAGGCCGGGCGCGGCCCGCACGACGAGTTCGTCGACGACGCCGCCGGGCACCGGGATGACGGACAGCGCGAGCACGTTGCAGTCGCGTTCGGCGAGTCGGATGGTGACCCTGGCGAGCGCGCCGGGACTGTCGTCGAGCTGGACGCGCAGTCGCCAGGTCAGCGGTGTGGTCTTCCCCGTGGACTCCATCGCTCCAGGCTTCCGAGCTCCTGTTGCCGCCGGGGGACGGGCTTGTTTCGACTTCCGCTCAGGGGCCGCAGGTGGGCGGTGGCAGCGGGTTGAGCGGGCTGCACGGCCATTCCCTGGGCTTGGTGGTCGTCGTCGTGGTGGTGGTCTGGGTCGTCGCCACCGGAGGCGCGACGGCCTCGGTCGTCGTGGTCTCGGGGGGCGGCGCGGCGGGGGGAGTGGTGGTCGTCGTGGTCGTGGTCGTCGTCGTGGACGACGGCGGGACGCTGGAACTCGAACCGGTCGACGACGACGGGGGTCTGGACGTGCTCGACGGGGCGTTGGTCATCCAGGTCGACCCCGGCTTCGTCGGATCACCGGCCTGCTGCCCGGAACCGTCGAGGAGCACACCCAGCAGCACACCGGCCAACGCCGATGCCGCGACGGCCGAGCCGCACGCGGCCCAGAGCACTCGCACAGCAAGCTCCTTCGCAGGGATGACCAGAACGTCGTGTGGAGAGGGATTCGTTCGAGACAGTACAGGTGGTTCGACGCCGGATAAATGTGTTGGCTGAACTTAATCGAGCCATTCCAGGTCTGCCTCTGACCCCTGGAAGTCGATGCACCGATCGATCTCCCAGCGCGTGGTTTTCCGCGTCGGCGCGCTGACCGGGAAGAATGGCTCGACGACCACCCCGGCTCCCTTGTCACCGCGCTCGAACCGCCGCGCACCGGCCGACTTTGCGCCCGCGGCCCGTGCGCGGGACGACCCGGCTCGAGTCCTATGCGCACGGTCGGGTGAAATGGCTCCGGGTGCCCGGTTCACGCACCCGGACCGGTGGTCAACGCCTGCCGCGCATCGCGTTCAGGTCTTCCTGGATCCGCGCCAGCCTCTGGTCGACGCTCGCCGTGCCCGCGATCCGCGCCAGCACCAGGCTCGCGCCGGACAGGCCCGCCACCAGCACCGAACCGGTCATGTGCCACGTCGGCGCGTCGCCCGCGCAGGTGAAGACGTCGGTGAACCGGTCGTTGGAGCAGGTCGCGAACGGCACCGCGGCCAGTCCGACGCTCGCGACGGCCACACCCCCGAGCAGCGCCGAGCCGAACGTGCGCATGAGGTCGAACGCGGCGTTGGCCGTGCCCACCGCGGCGATCACGAACAGCAGCGGGACGGGACTCGGGAACGGACCCGCGGCGGCGCAGCCGAGCATGATTGCCCCGACCACCAGTTGGCCGACGGTCGTCTCCGTGCTCGTTCGTGGAACCACCGGGCGACCCTAACCCGATCAGGTGAGCTGATGTCAGAACTTCGTAAGGCCGAAACCGCCCCGTGAGGCACGTCTCCGGTGGTCTCCTCTCGGGGACGGACTGATCGGACGACGAAGGGTGGCGGGCATGTCCCGGCGGGTAGTGGTGAGCGCGGTGGCGGTGGTCCTGGTCGTGGGGGTCGGGGTGGGCTTGGCGCTGTTCCAGCCCTGGCGGCTGATCACCACCCGCACCGCCGACGAGGCCCTGCTGGTCCCACCGTCGACCAGCGCCCCGGCGGCAGGCGCGCCGACGACCACCGGCCCCACGGCCTCCGCGACCTCGTCGACCCCCGAACCCCCGAAGCAACCGGTCGCACTGGCATCGGGACCCTTCCGCTCACTGGAGCACGCGACCACGGGCTCCGCGACGCTGGTGCGGCGAGCCGACGGCGGCCACGTCGTCCAGTTCGAGGCCCTGGACACCAGCGACGGTCCGGACCTCTACGTCTACCTGTCCGACAAGCCGTCCGACTCGGCCGAGAAGGCGTTCGGCAGCGGTTTCACCAGCCTGGGAAAGCTCAAGGCCAACCAGGGCAACCAGGTCTACGAGATCCCGGCGGCCACCGACCTGGACGGCGTGCGCAGCGTCGTGATCTGGTGCCAGCGGTTCTCCGCGGGCTTCGCCGTAGCGCCGCTGGAACAGGCCTGACACGCAGGCGGAACACGGCCGCCTGCGCGGCCCGGATAGGGCCGTTGGACCGTATTGACGTATCTGGTCTAGACCTCATACCGTGGTGTGAGGCACAACTTCCCTTGCCGGCGGACGAGCACAAGCCCCGTCGGCGAGGAGTCGGCTCACTGGGGTGAGCCATCCGCGGGCGGCGGCGCGGGAGACCGCGCCGCCGCACCCGGATGTCCGGTGGGAGACTGTCGGGTGATGCTCACCAGGACCATCGCGATCCACTACGTCCGCGCCGCCCTGCGCGGCGCGCTCCGCGGCGGCCACGACGTGACCCCGGTGCTGGCCGCGGCCGGGATCAGCGGGTCGCTGCTGGCCGACGACCGCGCCAGGGTCACCGCCGAGCAGTACACCCACCTCATCCAGGCGCTGTGGGACCAGCTCGACGACGAGCTGATGGGCTTCGGCCCGAAGCCGAGCAAACGGGGCACCTTCCAGACCATGTGCCTGCTGGCGGTCCACTGCCCGGACCTGGGTGCCGCACTGCGGAGGGGCCTGGACTTCTACGACCTGCTGGACTCCAGGCCTGCCATGTCGCTGGTGGAGGACACCCCGGACACCTTCCGCCTGGAACTGGACCTGTCCGCGGCGGACGACCCGGACCACTTCCTCGCGGAGTCCCTGCTGGTCCTGTGGCACCGCTTCTCCAGCTGGCTGATCGGCAGGCGGATCCCGTTGCGCAGAGTCGACTTCAGCTACCCGGAACCAGCCCACGGCGGCGAGTACCACCTCATCTTCGGCTGTCCGCTGAACTTCAACGCACCGAGGACAGCGCTCAGGTTCGACACCAGGTTCCTCAGGATGCCGGTGGTCCAGGACGAGAGCGCACTGCACCGCTACCTCCGCGCCTCACCGGCGGAGTTGTTGTCCCGCAGGGACTACGGCGCCAACACCGCGGGCCTGGTGAGGCGCATCCTCGGCAACGGGATCTCCGGCGGCCTGCCAGAGGTGGCGGCGAGACTGGGAGTCAGCGCCCCAACGCTGCGCAGAAAACTGGCAGCGGAAGGCACCTCGTTCCGCGAGGTGAGAGAGCAGCTGCTGCGCGACCAGGCGGTCTCAAGCCTGGTGAGGGGCGGCGAATCGGTAGAAGAGCTGGCTCTGAGATTGGGTTTCTCGGAAGCCTCGGCGTTCCACAGGGCGTTCAAACGCTGGACGGGAAGCAGCCCGGGAGCCTACAGAGCAGCCGGCACCTGACCACCGAGAACTCTCACAGGTCCAACGGCACCCAGCCGGCTCCCGGCCAACGGCACCCGGATGTGACCGGCCCCCGGCCCGAACCAACCCCGGACCCACCCCACCACCCACAGCTCTTCCACCCGCACCCCCCGCCCCCGATGCTCTAAGACCCTCGACGCCCCACCCCTTTGTCCAGGCATCTTTCCAGCCTGGACAAAGGGGCGGGGCGTCGAGACACTGCCAAGATCGGGGAGGGAAGATCCCCTAGAACCCCTCCCCCCTCACCACCCGCTCCCGCAGCGAAGCAGGCGGCCGGAACCTCTCCCCGTACGTATCCGCCAGGTAATCAGCCCGCTCCACGAAAGCCCCGAGCCCGTACGAGTTCACGAACTGCAACGTCCCCCCGGACCACGGCGCGAACCCGAACCCGAAGACGCTCCCGATGTTCGCGTCCCGAACACTCGTCAACACCCCCTCGTCCAGGCAGCGCACCGTCTCCAACGCCTGCACGAACAGCAACCGGTCCGCGACGTCCTGCTCGGACACCCCGGCGTCCTCGCGCGAGTACCGCGTCACCAGTTCCGGCCACAGGAACTTCTTCGCGCCCTCCGGGTACTCGTAGAACCCGGCCCCACCGGACTTCCCGGTGCGTCCGAGCCCCACCAGCTCCTCGATCACCGCGAACGCCGGGTGGGCGCCCAGCGCGGCCAACGACGGGTCGTCCGCCAACGTCTGCTCGCGGATCTTCAGCTGCAACGTCAGCGTCACCTCGTCGGACACCGCCAACGGCCCCACGGCCATCCCGGCCCTCTTCGCCACGTTCTCGATCAACGCGGGCCGGACGCCCTCGGCGACCATCGTCACGGCCTCGGTCACGTACGTCCCGAACGTCCGCGACGTGTAGAAGCCCCGGCTGTCGTTCACCACGATCGGCGTCTTCCCGATCTGGAGCACGTAGTCGAACGCCTTCGCCAGCGTCTCGTCCGACGTCTTCTCCCCGCGGATGATCTCCACCAGCCGCATCTTCTGCACCGGCGAGAAGAAGTGCAGCCCGATGAACTTCTCCGCGTCCGACACCGAGGCGGCCAACCCGGTGATCGGCAACGTGGACGTGTTCGACGCGATCACCGCGTCCGGCAGCGCCGCGGCCTCGGCCGCGGGCAGCACCTTCCCCTTCAGCTCGCGGTTCTCGAACACCGCCTCGATGATCAGGTCGCACCCGGCGAGGTCGGCGTCGGAGTCGGTGGGGGTGATCCCCGCGATCCCGGCAGCGCCCCTGGTGGCCGCCTCCAGCGTCACGTCCTTGAGCACGACCTCGATGCCCGCCTTGGCGCTCACCTCGGCGATCCCGGCGCCCATCATCCCCGCGCCGAGCACACCCACCTTGGCGGTCTTCCGGCGCTCCACACCGGACGGTCGCGAACCGCCCGCGTTGATCTCGTTGAGCTGGAACCAGAACGCCGTGATCATGTTCTTGGACACCTGCCCGGAGGCCAGCTCCAGGAAGTACCGCCCCTCGATCTGCAACGCCGTCTCGAAGTCGACCAGCGCACCCTCGACCGCCGCGGCGAGGATCTTCTCCGGCGCGGGGAAAGCGCCGTGGGTCTTCTTCCGCAGCACGGCAGGCGCCGCCGCGAGCAGCGAGTACACGTTCGGGTCCCCGACCCGCACGTCCTTGATCGCGAACCCCGGCTCGTCCCACGGCTGCCGCGGCGCGGGGTTCGCGGCGATCCACGCCCGCGCCTTGGCGATCATGTCGTCCCGGTCGGCCGCCAGCTCGTCCACGAACCCGGCCTGCAACGCCCGCGAGGGCCGCAGCTGCTTGCCCTCCATCAGCAGCGGCAGCGCGGCCTGCAAGCCGAGCAACCGCACCATCCGGGTCACACCCCCGCCGCCCGGCAGCAGCCCGAGGGTGGCCTCGGGCAACCCCAGCCTGATCCGGTCGTCGTCCAGCACCACCCGGTGGTGGCAGGCCAGCGCGATCTCCAGCCCCCCGCCCAGCGCGGCACCGTTGACCGCGGCCACCACCGGCTTCCCCAGCAGCTCCAACCGCCGCAGCTGCGACTTCACCAGCGACACCCCGGCCAGCGCCTCCGACGAGTTCTCCGGCGTGACCTGGATCAGCAGGTTCAGGTCGCCACCGGCGAAGAACGTCTTCTTCGCCGACGTCAGCACCACCCCGGTGATCTCGTCGCGCTCGGCCTCCAGCCGGTCGACCGCGACCCCCATCGCCTCCTGGTACTCGGCGTTCATCACGTTCGCCGACCCGGACATGTCCATCGTCAACGTGACGACGCCCCCGGCGTCCTTCTCGTAGTGCACAGGCATGTCTCAGACCCTCTCGATGATCGTCGCGATACCCATGCCGCCACCGACGCACAGCGTGGCGAGGCCCCGCCGGAGCCCCTGGCGCTCCAGCTCGTCCAGCAGCGTCGACAGGATCATGCAGCCGGTGGCCCCCAGCGGGTGCCCGAGCGCGATGGCCCCGCCGTTCACGTTGATCTTCTCCTCGGGCAGGTCGAGGTCGCGCTGGAACTTCAGCACCACCGACGAGAAAGCCTCGTTGATCTCGAAGAGGTCGATGTCCTCGACCGTCAACCCGGCCCGGTCCAGCGCCTTGCGCGCCGCGGGGGCGGGCCCGGTCAGCATGATCGTCGGCTCGGTGCCGATCACGGCGGTCGCGATGATCCGGGCCCTGGGCGTCAACCCCAGGTCCTTGCCCGCCCGCTCGTTCCCGATCAACATCGCCGCGGCGCCGTCGACGATCTGCGACGAGTTGCCGGGGTGGTGGACGTGGTTGATCCGCTCGACCGACGGGTACCGGTCGATCGCCACCGAGTCGTACCCGAGGTCACCGTGGAACTGGAAGCTCGGCTTCAACCCCGCCAACCGCTCCAGCGTCGTCTCCGGCCGGATCGTCTCGTCGGCCGCCAGCACCAGCGTGCCGTTCTGGTCCACGACCGGCACGATCGACCGGTCGAAGTAGCCCTTCTCCTGCGCGAGCGTCGCCAGCCGGTGCGACCGCACGGCCCACGTGTCGACGGCCGACCGGTCGAAGCCCTCCAGGGTCGCGATCAGGTCCGCGCTCACGCCCTGCGGCACGAAGTTCGTCGCCATGTTGGTCTCGGGGTCCGACGCCCACGCGCCGCCGTCCGAGCCCATCGCCACCCGCGACATCGACTCGACGCCACCGGCGACCACGAGGTCCTCGAACCCGGACGCGACCTTCGCCGCCGCCATGTTCACCGACTCCAGGCCCGACGCGCAGAACCGGTTGAGCTGCACGCCCGCCGTCCGCTGCGCCCAGCCCGCCGCCATCACGGCCGTCCGCGCGATGTCCGAGCCCTGCTCGCCGACCGGCGACACCACGCCGAACACGACGTCGTCGACCGCCGAGGTGTCCAGTGCGTTCCGCTCGGACAGCGCCTTCAGCACCCCGGCGGCCAGCGTGACCGGCTTGACGCTGTGCAGCGACCCGCGCTTTCCCTTGCCGCGCGGCGTCCGCACGGCATCGAAGATCAAGGCTTCGCTCATGTGCTCGACGGTAGGCCCGCGGCGGGGCGTTGCCCATGACCGCGATGGGTGACCGAATAGCTCACTTGAGCGGTCCAGACCACGGCCGCACCAGGTGCGGGACGAGCAGCAACGACATTTTCGCTCACGTTCGGCCCCTCATCGGAAGCTCGATGGTCATGGCAGACCGCGCGGTGCGGTGCTTGGCTGACGGGTATGCCGAAGCGCCGTTCCGCCTGGATGACCGAGGACCTCGACCAGCTCCGCGAGCTGGCCCGCACGTTCATGGCGAAGGAGATGACACCCAACCAGGAGCGCTGGGCGGCGCAGAAGCACGTCGACCGCGACCTGTGGACGAAGGCGGGCGAGGTCGGGCTGCTGTGCCTGTCCATCCCCGAGGAGTACGGCGGGGGCGGGGGCACGTTCGCCCACGAGGCCGTGCTGATCGAGGAGCAGGCGCGCGCGGGCGACAGCGCGTGGGGCAACAGCGTGCACAGCGGCATCGTCGCGCCCTACCTGCTCGCCTACGGCACGGAGGAGCAGAGGCTCCGGTGGCTGCCCAAGCTCGCGAGCGGCGAGTACGTGGGCGCCATCGCGATGTCCGAGCCCGGCGCGGGCTCCGACCTCCAGGGCATCAAGACCAAGGCCGTCCGCGACGGCGACTCCTACGTGCTGAACGGCTCCAAGACCTTCATCACCAACGGCAGCCAGGCCGACCTCGTCGTCGTGGTCGCCAAGACCGACCCGGCCGGAGGAGCGGCGGGCACCTCGCTGCTCGTCGTCGAGACCGCCAAGGCGCCCGGCTTCCGGCGCGGCCGGGTGCTCGACAAGGTCGGCATGAAGGGCCAGGACACCGCCGAGCTGTTCTTCGACGACGTCCGCGTGCCCGCCGCCAACCTGCTCGGCGGCACCGAGGGGCAGGGGTTCGTCCAGCTGATGAACCAGCTCCCGCAGGAGCGGCTGATCATCGCGGTGGCCTCCGTCGCGGGCATCGAGGCGGCGGTCGCGATGACGCTGGAGTACACCAAGGACCGCACCGCGTTCGGCCGTGAGCTGATCAAGTTCCAGAACACCCGGTTCACCCTCGCCGAGTGCGCCACCGAGGCCGCGGTGACCAGGTCGTTCGTCGACGACTGCATCCGCCTGCACCTGGACGGCGAGCTCGACGTCCCCACGGCCGCGATGGCCAAGTGGTGGTCGACCGAGCGCCTGTGCCGGGTCGTGGACGAGTGCGTGCAGCTCTTCGGCGGCTACGGCTACATGACGGAGTACCCGATCGCGCGGGCGTGGGCCGACGCGCGTGTCCAGAAGATCTACGGCGGCACGAACGAGATCATGAAGGAGATCATCGCCCGGTCGCTGTAGTCCGCCGCGACGAGTTCGCCGTAGCAGGGAGAACCCATGAAGCAGGGACCGCTGGCCGGGCTGCGGGTCGTGGAGCTGGCCGGGCTCGCGCCCGCCCCGTTCGGTGCGATGGTGCTGGCCGACCTCGGCGCGGACGTCATCAGGGTGGACCGGATCGGCGGCGACCCCGGCGCCGTGCCGGGCGATCCGCTGGGCCGCGGCAGGCGGTCGGTGGGCATCGACATCCGCACGCCCGAGGGCGCGGCGCTCGTGCTGCGCCTGGTCGACCGGGCCGACGTGCTGGTCGAGGGCTTCCGGCCCGGCGTCACCGAGCGCCTCGGATTCGGCCCGGAGGACGTGGCCGCGGTCAACCCGCGCATCGTGTACGGCCGGATGACCGGCTGGGGCCAGGACGGGCCGCTGGCCGAGCGCGCGGGCCACGACATCAACTACATCGCCCTCTCCGGGGCGCTGGAACCCATCGGCCGGGCCGGTCAGGCGCCGACCGTGCCGCTGAACCTGCTCGGCGACTTCGGCGGCGGTGGCCTGCTGCTCGCGATGGGCGTGCTCGCCGCGCTCTACGAGCGGGAGCGCTCCGGCCGGGGCCAGGTCGTGGACGCGGCGATGGTCGAGGGTGCCGCGCTGCTCACGACGTTCCTGCACGGGATGCGCGCGGCGGGCGGGGAGAAGGGCGAGCGCGGCACGAACCTGCTGGACGGCGGCGCGCCGTTCTACGACGTCTACCGGGCCGCCGACGGCCGGTACGTCAGCATCGGCGCGCTGGAGGACAGGTTCTTCGCCGAACTGGTGGAGGTGCTGGGCCTGGGGGAGCTGCCCAACCGGCACGACCCGGCGAACTGGCCCGACCTGCGCGCCCGCATCGCGGCGGTGGTCGCCACGAGGACCAGGGACGAGTGGGCGGACCTCGCCGCGGGCACCGACGCGTGCCTGGTGCCGGTGCTCGAACCCGGTGAGGCGCCCTCGCACCCGCACAACGTCGCGCGCGGGGTGTTCACCGACGTGGGTGGGACGGCGCTGCCCGCACCCGCTCCCCGGTTCGACCGCACTCCCGCCGGGGCGCCCGAGCCACCCGTGCGGGCCGGAAAACACACGATCGAGGTCTTGGCAGAACTCGGCCTGCCGGACTCGGAGATTACGGAACTGAGTCGGGCCGGAGTAATTGGATGATCGATAAAAGGGCAGCGAAATAGCGCCGGGAAAGAATCACGGCACTGAACTACGGCGATCACGCAGAGTGCTCGTGGAGCACGGCTCGGGAGAGCGGCGGGACCCTCTGGGTGTGCTGATGGTTCGCGAGTACCTCGGTGCGCTAGCTGGGGGGTTGCCGGACGAGACGCCCGTACCCAGGTCATCGTCCGATCCGGACGGCTCCTTGAGCGGCCATTCGGGTGACGCTCGAACCCCCTCGAGCGTCTCAGGGCGCTGATCTCGGGGCGGTTCGAGGACGGCATGCGTGTTCGAGGTTCATCAACCGGGTGAATGGGGGACCATGTCGGGTGACACGGCGTGCTCCCGGCTGTCACGGGGGACCGCCGCACGAACCTGAGCGGACGGAGTGGCTTGACGTGAACACGAAGAAGGTGGTCGTGCTGGCGGCGGTCGCGCTGGTGCTGTTCCTCCTGATCACCCGCCCGGTGGAGTCCGCCGACGCGGTCTCGCAGGTCCTCGCCTGGTTGCGCGAGGGGGCCGAAGCGATCATCACGTTCCTCCGGAGCCTGTTCGGCTAGTCGCCGGGGCCCCGTCCCGGCCCGTTCGACCGGTGTTGCGCGGCCCGCTTCCCGGCGGGCCGCGCGACCCGGTTCCGTACCATCACCCTGGGTGACGTGGCGGCTCGACCGTTGGACCTTATGGGTGGAATAGGGCCTATAACACCCTGGTAACGGGGTTATCGACAAACAAGGGTCTAGCGGTTGGCCGAACCCTTGAATACGGTGCGCTGCATTGGCTGATCTTCGACCCCAGGGAGGCATAAATGGTCGAGGACTCCGGAGTCGACGAACTGCTTAGGCAGTGGGCGGCGGAGCGGTCGGACGACGCCGAGATGCAGGAGGTGAACCGGATCAAGAACGCCTGGCTGGCGGAGGCACCACCCAGCGCGTCGCCGGGGATCCCCTCGCAGCGGGCGAACGGTGGTCCACGTGGAGTGGTGCGGGTCGAGTCGGCCAGCCCCGCGTACGTGGCGGCGATGCGGAGGAGGGCACCCGAGGTGCCCGAGGTCCTCCTGGAGGCGGCGGCGAGCTACTGGCAGCTCGTGGGCGACCTCGCCGAGGCGGAGCAGTGGTGGGACGCGGGCATCAGCCCGTTGGACCAGCGCGCTCTGGACTACCGGGTGGCCGGGCTCCTGCCCGCGGACCTGGGTCGTCGACTCGGCCCGATGACGGTGCTCCAGCACCTGCGTCGGGGTAGTGCGGCAGCGTGGTGCGTCGCCAGGTTGCAGCGGCAACGCCGGGACGGCGTGGCCTAGGACGGTCGGCGGTCCGGATACGGGAGTGGGCTCCGAGCGGAGCCCCAACCCTTGGGTCACCCGGCCCTGGACCTCCAGCCGCAGTACCGCCGGTGCTAGTTTGGAGAGGTGACCGGCGGTCCTCTCATCACCCCCCAGCGCCTGGGCATCGCTCTGGTGTGCGCGGTCGCGCTGGTGGGCTGTTGCGGTCTCGCGTGGTGGCAGTGGACGAGGTTCGAATCCGCCAGCGGGACCTTCCAGAACCTCGGCTACGTGTTGCAGTGGCCGCTGTTCGGACTCTTCCCGGCCTTCATGGTCTGGCGCATCCGCAAGCTCGACGCGCAGCGCAAAGCCGAGCCGCCCGTGGTCGCACCCGCGCCTGTCGTTACCGTTGACGCCGTCAGGGCTCCCGTCGTGGACACCGACGACGAGCTGGCGGTCTACAACCGCTACCTCGCCGAGCTGAACGCGCGGGACCAGCGGTAAGCGGAACGAAGGCGGTCGGACGGGCGATGAGCGGTGCGTTGAACCGGTTCAGGTTCATGGCCTACGTGGTCGGTGTGGGCCTGTTGCTGCTGGTCGTGGCCATGCTCTTCAAGTACGTGGGCGACTCGACCGGCATGATCAAGCTCGTCGGTCCGGTCCACGGCTTCCTCTACGCCATCTACCTGGTGATCGCCGTCGACCTCGGGCTCAAGGCCCGCTGGTCCATCAAGGGCACGATCCTGGTCCTGCTCGCGGGCACGATCCCGTTCCTGTCGTTCTACGCGGAGCGCAAGGTGGTCGAGCGCGTCCGGGAGGGCGTCCCCCTGTGAGGCGACCCCTGTTGACCTGCGGCACGGCCTGCGAATAGCGTCTGGCGGTATCAACTGAACACGGCCGTCGATGGCGCGCGGAAGAGTCCCCGCGAGGGGCGCCGAAGGAGCAACTCCTCCCCGGAATCTCTCAGGCACCGGTACCGCGCGACGCAGGCAACTCTGAAAAGCAGGCGCACCCGTGCGCCTCGCCCACGGTGCAAGTCGCGCTCGCGCGTCGAAGCTCTCAGGCTCATGACAGAGGGGGAGGCTCGCTCACAGGAGGAGTCTCGCCGATGACCGTGTCCCCACTGCCCGCCGCCGGTCGACCGGTCGCCCCCGCGGCGCGGTCGGCCGTTGAGCATGCCCACCAGGGAGGATCCACCCAGATGGAAAGCCGTCGGACGCCGCTGCACGCCGAGCACGAGGCGCTGGGCGCCATGTTCACCGACTTCGCGGGCTGGCGGATGCCCCTGCGCTACGACAGCGAGCTGGCCGAGCACCACGCGGTCCGCCGGACGGCGGGGCTGTTCGACCTCACGCACATGGGCGAGATCGTGCTGGAGGGCCCGGAGGCGGGCGCCGCGCTCGACCACGCGCTGGTCGGCCACTGCTCCGCGATCGGCGTCGGCCGCGCCCGCTACACCATGATCACCCAGGCCGACGGCGGTGTGCTGGACGACCTGATCGTGTACCGGCTGGGCGACACCGAGTACCTCGTCGTCGCGAACGCCTCCAACGCCGCGCTGGTGTTCGGCGAACTGGTCGAGCGCGCGAAGGGCTTCGACACCGCCGTGGTCGACCGGTCGACGGACTACGCGCTGCTCGCCGTGCAGGGGCCGAACTCCACCGCGATCCTGGCGGGCCTCACGCCGACCGACCTGGCGACGGTGAAGTACTACGCCTCCTACCCGACCGAGGTCGCGGGCACCCCGGTGCTGCTGGCCAGGACGGGCTACACGGGCGAGGACGGCTTCGAGCTGTTCACGGCACCGGCCGACGCGCCCGCCGTGTGGGCGGCGCTCCTGGAGGCGGGCGAGGAGCACGGCCTGAAGCCCGCGGGCCTCGGCTGCCGCGACACGCTGCGCCTGGAGGCCGGGATGCCCTTGTACGGCAACGAACTGAGCACCTCCCGCACCCCGTACCACGCGAACCTCGGCCGGGTCGTGAAGCTCGACAAGCCCGGCGACTTCGTCGGGCGCGACGCGCTGGCGAAGGTCGCGGAGTCCGGTGTGGACACCACGCTCGTCGGTCTCAAGACCGAGGGACGCCGGGCGCCGAGGCACGGGTACACCGTGCTGGACGCCGACGGCGCCGCGGTCGGCGAGATCACCAGCGGGGCCCTCTCCCCGACGCTCGGGTACTCGGTGGCGATGGCCTACGTGGCCAAGGGCAGCGCCGAGCCCGGCACCAAGCTGGCGGTGGACGTCCGGGGCAGGCAGGAGCCCGTCGAGGTCGTCGCACTGCCGTTCTACAAGCGCGCCAACTGATCCGTCCCAAGGGAGACCACATGTCGGACCACTTCAACACCTCCCTCGCGGAGTTCGACCCGGAGGTGGCGGAAGCCGTCGCCGCCGAGCTCGCCCGCCAGCAGAACACGCTGGAGATGATCGCGTCGGAGAACTTCACCCCGGTGTCGGTCCTCGAAGCGCAGGGATCGGTGCTCACCAACAAGTACGCCGAGGGCTACCCCGGCCGCCGCTACTACGGCGGCTGCGAGAACGTCGACGTCGTCGAGCGGCTCGCCATCGCGCGGATCAAGGAGCTGTTCGGCGCGGGCTTCGCCAACGTGCAGCCGCACTCCGGCGCGCAGGCGAACGCCGCCGCGATGTTCGCGCTGCTGAACACCGGCGACACGATCCTCGGCCTCGACCTGGCCCACGGCGGTCACCTGACGCACGGCATGCGGATCAACTTCTCCGGCAAGCTGTACAACGTGGTGCCCTACCACGTGTCCGATTCGGACGGTCTGGTCGACATGGCCGAGGTCGAGCGCCTCGCCCAGGAGCACCAGCCGAAGCTGATCGTCGCGGGCTGGTCGGCCTACCCCCGCCAGCTGGACTTCGCGGAGTTCCGCCGGATCGCGGACTCCGTGGGCGCGTTCCTGATGGTGGACATGGCCCACTTCGCCGGTCTCGTCGCCGCGGGTCTGCACCCGAGCCCCGTGCCGCACGCGCACGTGACCACGACCACCACGCACAAGACCCTCGGCGGTCCGCGCGGCGGCGTGATCCTGTCCAACGACGCGGACATCGCGAAGAAGATCAACTCCGCTGTCTTCCCCGGCCAGCAGGGCGGCCCGCTGGAGCACGTGATCGCGGGCAAGGCCGTCGCGTTCAAGCACGCCGCCAGCCCCGAGTTCGCCGACCGCCAGCGCCGCACGGTCGAGGGCGCGAAGATCCTCGCGAACCGCCTGGTCCAGTCCGACGCCGCCGCCGCGGGCATCAAGGTGCTCACCGGCGGCACCGACGTGCACCTGGTGCTCGTCGACCTCGTCGCGTCCGAGCTGGACGGCAAGCAGGCCGAGGACCGCCTGCACCAGGTGGGCATCACCGTCAACCGCAACGCCGTCCCGAACGACCCCCGCCCGCCGATGGTCACCTCGGGCCTGCGCGTCGGCACCCCCGCCCTGGCGACCCGCGGCTTCGGCGAGGCCGACTTCGCCGAGGTGGCGGACATCATCGTCGCGGCCCTCCTGCCCGACCCGGACCTCGCCGAACTGCGCTCGCGCGTCGAGGTGCTGGCCGCGAAGCACCCGCTCTACCCGAGCCTCTGACGGCAGCGGTGGTGGAGGCCGACCGGTCTCCACCACCGGGAGACCTCGATCTCCCACCACCGCGACGAGAACGGCCCCCCGCGGACGCGGGGGGCCGTTCTCGTCGTACCTCACCGCGAAGCGAATGAGCGGCAAGTCCTCAGTTCCACGAGTGCGGTGAAGCCCGGCCCCTTCCCCGGGGCCGGGCTTCACCGCACTACCGGTGGTTCAGCACTACGCGGCGGGGGCCGTGACGCCCGGCGGGAGGCACTCGACGTTGCGCTTGCCGTTCGGCTGGATCACGAACCAGGTGCCGCCCACGCCCTGGCCCGCCCACTTGCCGGGGCCGGGGTCCTTCGAGTACGTGTACAGGCCCCAACCGTCGATCGTGACCTGCTCGGTGCCGTCAGCGCGCTTCAGCGTGCCGACGAGGGCCGGGTCGACGCCCTCCAGCTGCGGGGTGGAGCCCGCGGGCACGACCAGCGGCGGCCAGGTCACGGCGCACGCGTCGTTGCAGTTGGAGACCGGCGGCTTGGGGGTGTCCTTGTCGAAGCGGTACAGCGTGCGGCCGTCGCCGTCCTGCACGACCTCGCCCATCTTGTCGACGGTCTTGGCGACCAGCCGGACGTTCGAGACCTCGGGTGCGGCGGCGGGCGGCTCCGCGGCGGGCTGCCCGGCGGCGCTGGTCTGCGCGCCCGCGGCGGGGGCGTCGGTGCCCGCCGCGGCAGGAGTGTCGTAGCCGTAGTCACCCGGCGCGGCAGCAGCCTCCACCGCGGAACCGGTCTGAGCCACGGTGGTGCCCTGAACGCCAACGGCGTTGGTGCTCCACATGACCAGGGCGAGCACGGTTGCCATGCCGCCTGCAACGGCGATGGCGATGCGGTTACGTCGGATCACTTCTCAACTCCTCCTCGTCCGTTCATTCGCTTCACGGAGCAATACGGGGGGACCGCGTCAGCGGTTCAGAACCGAACCGAAAACAATCTCGGGCCGAACAACTGCTACCCGTCTTGGCTCAGGAGGCTCGTGGTGGTCGTTACCGGTGGAGTGGCAGGTCAGCTCGCTACCGTCGTCGAAAAGGTCCTCGGAACGCCCCTGCCGATCGGCCTGCGGGCGTGGGACGGGAGCAGCGCGGGCCCCACGAACGGACCAGTGGCGGTCATCCGGTCCAAGCGGGCGCTGCGCCGCCTGGTGTGGAACCCGGACGAGCTGGGCCTCGCGCGCGCGTACGTCGCGGGTGAGCTGGACGTCGAGGGCGACCTGACCGACGGCCTGGCGCGGTTCTGGGCGTTGGCCAGGCGGGGAGCGCTGCGCGCGGGCAAGCCGAAGGCCGTCGACCTGCTGGGGGCGGCACGGGTGGCGCTGCGCCTCGGCGCGCTCGGACCCCGGCCCGCGGCACCCGGTGAGGAGGCCAGGCTGTCCGGCGCGCGGCACACCCGCGGCCGCGACCGGGCGGCCATCGCGCACCACTACGACCTGAGCAACGACTTCTACCAGCTCGTGCTCGACCCGAGCATGGCCTACTCCAGCGGCTACTGGACGTCGGACGGTCCTGAGTACACCGTCGCGGACGCGCAGCGCGACAAGCTCGACCTGGTCTGCCGCAAGCTGGACGTGGGACCCGGCACGCGGCTGCTCGACGTCGGCTGCGGCTGGGGTTCGATGGTCGTCCACGCGGCCAAGCACTTCGGCGCGTCCACGACCGGCGTCACGATCTCCCGCGCGCAGCACGCGCACATCAGGAAGCGCGTGGCCGACGAGGGACTGGAAGACCTCGTGACGGTCAAGCTCCAGGACTACCGGGAGATCGACGACGAGCCGTTCGACGCGATCTCGACGATCGAGATGGGTGAGCACGTCGGCGAGGAGAACTACCCCGAGTACGCCGCCACCCTGCACCGGCTGCTCAAGCCCGAGGGCAGGCTGCTGCTCCAGCAGATGTCGCGCGGGGCCAACGCACCCGGTGGTGGCGCGTTCATCGAGTCCTACGTGGCCCCCGACATGCACATGCGGCCCGTCAGCGCGACGATCGGCCACCTGGAGCGGGCGGGCCTGGAGATCCGTGATGTCCACGCCCTGCGCGAGCACTACGTTCGGACCGTCCGGGCCTGGGCCGCGATGCTGGAGGAGCGGTGGGACGAGGTCGTCCCGCTGGTCGGCGAGGGCCAGGCGCGGGTGTGGCGGCTCTACCTCGCGGGCGGGGCGCTGACCTTCGAGGAGGGGCGGATGGGCGTGGACCAGGTCCTCGCGGTGCGGCCGAGCGCGAACGGCACCAGCGGCATGCCGCGCACCCGTGAGCGGGTGGCGGGGTGAACGCGGGTGGTTTCGGCCTGAACGTCCTGCTGACCGCGGTCTTCGTGCTGGTGCTCGTGTCGGCGCTGTTCGCCGCCGCGAGGTCGCGCGGCCGGTACGACGTGATCGACGTGTTCTGGGGCGTCGGCTTCGCGATCATCTCCGTGGTCACGCTGCTGCTCGCCGGTCCGACGCCGCGCGGCCTGCTGGTGGCGCTGCTGACGGTGGTGTGGGGTGTCCGCCTCGGCTGGCACATCCACGCGCGCAACCGCGGCGGGGACGAGGACCCGCGCTACGTCGCGATCCTCAAGAGGCGCGGCGTGCTCGGCATGTACCGGGTCTACGCGATCCAGGCCGTCGTCATGGTGCTGGTGTCGCTGCCGGTGCAGGCCGCGTCGTACCTGACCGCCCCGCTCGGGGTGCTCGACCACCTGGCGGTGCTCGTCTGGGCCGTCGGGTTCGCGTTCGAGTCGGTCGGCGACCGGCAGCTGGCGAGGTTCCGCGCCGATCCGGCCAGCAAGGGCCAGGTCATGGACCGCGGGCTCTGGCGCTACACCCGGCACCCGAACTACTTCGGCGACGCGGTCGTGTGGTGGGGGCTGTTCCTGTTCGCCGCGCACCACTGGATCGGCCTGCTCACGGTGGTCGCGCCGATCGCGATGACGTTCACCCTCGCCAAGGGCACCGGCAAGCCCCTGCTGGAGAAGGACATGGCCGCGCGCAGGCCCGGCTACGCGGACTACGCGGAGCGGACCAGCGGCTTCGTGCCGTGGCCGCCGAAGAAGTCCGCCTAGGTTCTTACCGGCCTCTCACCGGGACCGGCCAGACTGCTCGACGTGATGAGCACGGTGCTGCTGGCCGACGACGATCGGGCGATCCGCGAGTCCCTGGTGCGGGCGATGGAACTGGAGGGGTACCGGGTGATCCCGGTGCCCAACGGCGTCCAGGCGCTGAACGAGGTGCGCCGGTCCGGCGTGGACGCCGCGGTGGTCGACGTGATGATGCCCGGCGTCGACGGCCTCGACGTGTGCCGCCTGCTGCGCGCGGACGGCTACCGCACCCCGATCCTGCTGCTGACGGCCCGGTCCGAGACCTCGGAGCGGGTCGAGGGCCTGGACGCGGGCGCGGACGACTACCTGGTGAAGCCGTTCGAGCTGGACGAGCTGCTGGCCCGCCTGCGCGCGCTGCTGCGCCGGGTGGAGCCGCCGGACGGGAACAGGGTGCTCCAGGTCTCGGACCTGCGGATCGACCCCGCCGCCCGGCGGGTGTGGCGCGGCGGTACCGCGGTCGAGCTGTCCAAGACCGAGTTCGACCTCCTGGAACTGCTGGTGCGCAACGCGGGCATCGTGCTGGACCACGCCACCATCTACGACCGGATCTGGGGCTACGACTTCGGCGTCGAGTCGAAGAACCTCGCGGTGTACGTGGGGTACCTGAGGCGCAAGGTGGGCGGGCCGTCGCTGATCCACACCGTGCGCGGTGTCGGCTACACGGTGCGTGGGGCGTGAACGCGCGGCGCGGGCTCACGCGGGCGTTCACGGGCATCTCGGCCGCCGTGGTCCTCGCCGTCTCCGGGGTCGCCTACGCCGTCGGGGAGAGCGCCCTGGAGGGTGACGCCGAGAGGGCGTTCCGCTCGCAGGTCGACGCCACGGTCGACCGCGTCTCGCGGACCGAGCTGACCCCCAAGGGGTTCATCGAGGACGGCGAGGTCGGGAAGGACGTGATGAGCTCCCGCGACGTCGTCACGCAGGTCCTCGCGGGTGACGGCAGGCTCGGCCAGACCGATCCGGAGGCAGGTTCGTTCCCCGTCTACACCGTCGACAAGGAGGTCGCGGCCCTCGACACCGCGGGGGAGACGGCCGAGCGCGAGTTCACCCCTCGCGGGGGTGAGGAGCTGAGGGTGGTCACGGTGTCGCTCGGGGGCGGTCGGGGCGCCGTCCAGCTCGCCCGGCCGATCTCCCGGACCGAGGCGATGATCGCCGGGTTCGCCTGGCGCCTGGCGGGCGCCGCGGTGCTGGTGCTGCTGCTCGCCGTCCTGGTCGGGAGGCTCGTGGCCCGGCGCCTGACCCGTGGCCTGGAGCGGCTGACGAGGGCCGCCGAGGAGGTCGCCGAAGGCGGTCGGCTCGACCTGATGCTCGGGACGGGCGGCACCGACGAGGTGGCCAGGCTGGGGGCGGCGTTCGACTCGGTGCTGGTGCGGCTCGCGGGCGCCCGCGAGGACCAGCGGCGGCTGGTCCAGGACGCGAACCACGAGCTGCGCACGCCGTTGACCAGCCTGCGCACCAACATCGCCGTGCTCAAGAGGGTGGACGAGCTGCCGTCGGAGTCGCGCGGGCAGCTCATCGACGACTTGGACGGCGAGGCGCGGGAGCTGTCGCACCTCGTGGCGGAGCTGATCGAGTTCTCGGCGGAGCGGCGGGTGGACGAGGCGTTCGACGCGGTCGACCTGCCCGGTCTCGCCGAGCGGGTGGCGGGCCGGGCCCGGCGGCGCAGCGGGCGCGAGGTGCTGGTGGACGCCGAGGGCGTGGTCACGGGCCGCGTGCGGGGCCTGGAACGGGCGGTGACCAACCTGGTCGACAACGCGATCAAGTTCTCCGAGGGACCGGTCGAGATCGTGCTCCGGCCGAACGGCTTCCGCGTGCTCGACCGGGGACCCGGTGTCGCGCCGGAGGACCGGGCCCGGATCTTCGACCGGTTCCACCGCGCCACCTCTGCCCGCTCGCTGCCCGGTTCGGGGCTCGGGCTGGCGATCGTCCACGAGGTCGCCACCACCCACGGCGGCGCGGTGTTCGCCCGCCCGAGGTCCGGTGGCGGAGCGGAGATCGGGTTCACGCTGTGACCCCGTCCCACTGCCGGGACCAGCGCGGATCGCGGTACTAGGGTGGCCGGGTGGGCAACGAAACCTCCTTCCCGCGCCAACACGCGCGCACCCAGCGGTTCACCCTCGGCGCACCGAGGACCTTCACCGTCGCACCCGACGGTTCACACGTGTACTTCCTGCGCGTCGCGACGGCCACGAGCCGCGCGAACGGGCTGTGGGCGCTGGACACGGCCACCGGCGTCGAGACGCTCGTCGCCGATCCGGCGGCGCTGCTGACCGACCCCGAGGACCTCTCGCCGCAGGAGCGCGCGCGGCGCGAGCGCAGCCGGGAGTCCGGCGCGGGCGTCGTCGGGTACGCGGTCGACGCGGACGCCCGCCAGGCGGTGTTCGCCCTGTCCGGCAGGCTGTTCCTGGCCGACCTGACGACGAACGCGGTGCGGGAGCTGCCCGCGGCGGGCTCGGTGGTCGACCCGAGGCTGGACCCGACCGGCACGCGCGTCGCGTACGCGGCGGACGGCGACCTGCACGTCGTCGACCTGGCGAGCGGTGAGGACGCCGTGCTCGGCCACGACGACGACCCCGAGGTCACCTGGGGCCTGGCGGAGTTCATCGCGGCGGAGGAGATGAGCCGGTTCCGCGGGTACTGGTTCGCGCCGGACGGCACGGCCGTGCTCGCCGCGCGGGTGGACAACACGCCGGTCGCGCGCTGGTACATCGCCGACCCGGCCAACCCGGCGACGCGGGCGACCGAGATCGCCTACCCGGCGGCGGGCACGCCGAACGCGCTCGTGAGCCTGTCCGTGCTGGGCCTGGACGGCTCGGCCGTCGCCGTCGAGTGGGACCGCGACGCCTACCCGTACCTGGCCTCGGCGCACTGGTCCTCGGGCGGCGCCCCGCTGCTGCTGGTGCAGACCAGGGACCAGCGGACCGCGCTGGTGCTGGCCGTGGACACCGCGACCGGCGCCACCGAGGTCGTGCACACCGACACCGACCCGACCTGGGTGGAGATCATGCCGGGCGTGCCGGTGTGGACGCCGGACGGCAGGCTCGTGCGGATCGCCGTGCGCGACGGGGCGAACCGGCTCGTGGTCGGCGACGACGAGTGGACGCCGGACGGCTTCCAGGTGCGCGCGGTGCTCGACGTGACGGCCGACGACGTGCTGGTGACCGCCTCCGAGGCCGACCCGACCCAGGTCCCCGTCTACCGGGTCACCGCGGGCGCGGTGGAGCGGCTGTCCACTGAGGACGGTGTGCACCACGCGGTGCGCGGCGGTGACGTCCTGCTGCTCTCGTCGGCGGGGCTCGGCTGGTCCGGTTCCAGGGTGACCGTGTCGACCGGGCAGGAGATCGCGTCGTTCGCCGAGACCCCCGTGCTGACGCCGGAGGTGCGGCTGCTGACCGCGGGGGAGCGGGACCTGCGCGTGGCTCTGCTGTTCCCGACCGGCCACGTGCCCGGCTCGGCGAAGCTGCCGGTGCTGCTCGACCCGTACGGCGGCCCGCACGCGCAGCGCGTGCTGTCGGCGCGCAACGCCTACCTGGCCTCGCAGTGGTTGGCGGACCAGGGTTTCGCGGTGCTCGTCGCCGACGGGCGCGGCACGCCCGGCCGCGGACCGGTGTGGGAGCGGGAGATCGCGTTCGACTTCGCGGGCTCGACGCTGGAGGACCAGGTCGACGCGCTCCAGGCCGTGGCGGCGCGGTTCGACGACCTCGACCTGTCCCGCGTGGCCATCCGGGGCTGGTCCTACGGCGGGTACCTGTCGGCGCTGGCCGTGCTGCGCAGGCCTGACGTGTTCCACGCGGGCATCGCCGGGGCGCCGGTCACCGACTGGGCGCTCTACGACACGCACTACACCGAGCGCTACCTGGGGACCCCGCAGGAGCGGCCCGAGGTGTACGAGGCGAACTCGCTGATCGCCGACGCGGCGAAGCTGGAACGCCCGCTGATGATCATCCACGGGCTGGCCGACGACAACGTGGTGGCGGCGCACACGCTGCGGCTCTCGTCCGCGCTGGTCGCGGCGGGCAGGCCGCACACCGTGCTGCCGCTGAGCGGCGTCACGCACATGACGCCGCAGGAGCAGGTGGCGGAGAACCTGCTGCTGCTCCAGGTGGAATTCCTGCGCAGGTCGCTGGGCTGAGCCGAGGGGGGAGCCGGGAACCGGCTCCCCCCAACGGTTCTACGCCAGGGACTGGCGAACGGTGAACGGCGGGATCGAGCCGGACAGCAGCGCCAGGTCGTCGATCGTCTCCGGCTGGTAGCCGGAGGTCGCCAGCCGCTCGGTCATCAGCGCGGTCGGGTCCTCGACCACGTCCGCGCGGCCGAACAGGTACGCCCACTCGTGCTCGTCCGAGCCGTAGTAGACGATCGTGTCGAACACGTCGTTGAACCGCTGGAACGAGCGGATCAGCGTCGTGTTGCGCCACATGGTCTGGCAGCCAGCCTGCGTCACCACGACACCGCCGGGCGTGAGCAGCGCCTTGCACATGCGCAGGAACTCCTCGCCGTACAGGCGGTTGTGCTGCGCCTCCTCCTCGCGCTCGTCGGGGAGGTCGACCAGCACGATGTCGTACCTCGCCCCGTTGTCCGCTTCGGCGGCGCCGCGGATGTACTCCCACCCGTCGGTGTACCTCACCCGCACCGGCCCGGTGCCCGCCTCGGCCTCGGCCAGCTCCGACGGCGTGTAGCCGTACGGCAGGTGCTCGGCGCACAGCTTCACGGCCTGGGAGTCGATGTCGACGTGGTCCACGACGGTCGCGCCCGCCCGCACCGCCATCTGGCACACGACGCCCTCGCTGGACCCGATGACCAGCACGCGCTCGACCCGGTCCGCGAGCAGCAGCGCCGGGACCATCAGCGCCTCGTGGTAGGTGAGCTGGCTGAACTCGGTGCTCTGGCGGTCGTCGTCGCAGAACAGGGACCGGCCCTGCGCCGTGTCGGCGATCACCAGGTGCTGGAACTCGGTCTTGGTGTCCACCACGACGTCCTTGACGTCCCAGAGGCGGGTGAGGCCGTCACCCAGCGGTTCCCGAATGGAGTTGTCGATCGTGGTCACGCGTTTTCCTCACCAACGAGAGCCGGGACGCGGTTGCCCCGGCTGATCATGTCCGTCCGTGTCGACGCGGCGCCCAGCGCCTCGGCGAGCAACTGCACCGCAAGCGCGGGTTTCGCCCTCGTGCCGCAGGTGAACACGTCCACGAACACCGATCCGACCTCCGGATAGGTGTGGATGGACGCGTGCGACTCCGAAAGCAGGGCCAGCACGGTGACCCCCTGCGGGTCGAACTGCTTGGAGATCACCTCCAGCACCGTGGCATTCGCCTGGGTGAGAGCTTCACCGAGCGCATGCCGCAGGAACTTCTCGTCGTCGAGGATCTCGGGGCTCACGCCCTCCAACTCGGCGAGCACGTGCTGTCCTGCGAACAAGCCGACCGGCTCCGTCTCGCACGGAACTTCGGACATCAATCACTCCAAACATCTTCAGCGGGACCGAACTGGTGGACATCCGGGGCGTGCTCATCGCACGCAGTACGTGGCCAGCGGGCCGAAACCGTTGAAGGCCACCGAGGAGTAGCTCGACGTGTAGGCGCCCGCGCCGAGCAGGTCGACGTGGTCACCCGCCCGCAGGTCGAGCGGCAGGTCGTAGCGGACGCGCTGGTAGAGCACGTCGTCGGCGTCGCAGGTCGGTCCGGCGAGCACGACCGGGCCGCACTGCCCGTCGTCCTTGCTGGTGCGCAGCGGGTAGGCGATGGCTTCGCCCTCGGTCTCCGCCAAACCACCGTAGCGGCCGACGTCGAGGTAGACCCACCGCCGTTCGTCGGAGTACGACTTCCGCGACACCAGAACGACTTCCGAGCGGATCACGCCGGACTCGGCGACGACCGCGCGGCCGGGCTCGATCATCACGGTCGGCCGGTGCTCGCCGAAGTGCTCGGCGATCGAGGCGGTGATGGCCTCGGCGAAGTCCGCCAGCGGCGGCGGTTCCTCCAGGTACGCCGACGGCAGGCCGCCGCCGAGGTTGACCGTGGACAGCTCCAGGCCCTCGGCCCGCAGCTTCGCGGTGATCGCGCCCGCGTCGGCGATGGCGGCGTCCCAGCCGTGCGGGTCCAGCTGCTGGGACCCGGCGTGGAAGGCGACACCCAGTGCCCGCAGCCCGAGCCGGTCGGCCAGCCGCAGCAGGTCCGTCGCCATCTCCGGGTCGCAGCCGAACTTCTTGCCGAACGGGTAGGTGGACCTGTTGGCCTTGACGAAGATCCGCAGCAGCACGCCCGAACCGGGCGCGTGCTCGGCGATGGCCCGCACGTCCTGCTCGCTGTCCGACACGAACAGCCGCACACCCCGCCCGAAGGCGTAGGCGACGTCGGCGGCCTTCTTGATCGGGTTGCTGTAGGAGATCCGCTCGGCGGGAGCGCCCTGCGCGAGGCACAGGTCGATCTCCGCCGGGCTGGCCACGTCGAACGAGCTGCCCTCCGCGGCCAGCAGGCCGACCACCTCGGGCTCCGGGTTCGCCTTCACGGCGTAGAAGACGCCGACACCGGGGAGCGCGGCCGAGATCGCGGTGTAGCGCTCCCGCACGGTCTCCAGGTCGACGACCAAACAGGGGGTGGCGGGTCGCTCATGATCCAGAAAACGGCGGATGCGAGCTTGTGCCTCCTCACGCCCGGTTCCAACGGGACGTGGCATCAGCGGATCGACCGCTGGTGTGGCAACGCTCTCAGTCATTCCGCCAGGGATCTCCCATCACACCGTGTTCGGGCACGGCCGTCCACTCTAGGTGGTGTCGGCGGAAAACGGGGTACCGGATCTGCCCAATGTGATCGATCAGGCGTTGCGGAGCTCGATCAGGGACACGTCCGGAGGAGCGCCCACCCGGACCGGGGGACCCCAGAAGCCCGCGCCGTTGCTGACGTAGACCGGCATCCCGCCGACCGTCGCCAGCCCGGAGACGACCGGCTGCTGGAGGGTGACGGCGTAGTTGAACGGCCACATCTGGCCGCCGTGGGTGTGGCCCGACAGCTGGAGGTCCACGCCCAGCTCCGCGGCCTGCGTGGCCTGCACGGGCTGGTGCGCGAGCAGGACGACCGGCGTGGACGTGTCGCGGCCGTCGAGCGCCTTCACCATGTCCGGGCCGTCGCCGTAGCCGCGGCCGGTGACGTCGTTGACGCCCGCGAGGTCGAACGAGGCCCCGTCGCGGGCGATGGTGAGCCGCTCGTTGCGCAGCGGGTCCACGCCGAGCCTGCTCAGCTCCGCCAGCCACGGCTGCGCGCCGGAGAAGTACTCGTGGTTGCCGGTGACGAAGAAGCTGCCGTGCCTGCTGACCAGGTCGCGCAGCGGCGCGGCGGCCTCGCCCAGCTCCTCCACGGTGCCGTCGACGAGGTCGCCGACGATGGCGACCAGGTCGGGCTGGAGGCCGTTGATGGTGTTCACGATCCGCTCGGTGTGCGACCGGCCCAGCAGCGGGCCGAGGTGGATGTCGCTGACCACGGCGATCCGGAAGCCCGAGAGCGAGGGGGCGAGCTTGCCCAGGGGGACGGGCACCCGCTTGACGACGGGCCCGCCGAGCGCCTGCGTCGCCCCGTAGCCGACGACGCCGGTCGCGGCGAGCCCGCCCGCGACGGCCAGCGACCGGGCGATGAACAGCCGCCTGCTCGTGTCGACCGGCCCGGCCGGGGGTTCCTCGACCGGTGCCGCCGCGGGCTCGGTTGGCACGGTGACCGGCGCGGGGACCTGCTCGCGGCGCCACACCCGGTTGAGCACCGCGCGGGGCACCTCCAGCACGGCCAGCAGCAGCGTGAGGTAGAGCGTCATCGCCAGCCACAGGTAGCCGGGCCAGGCGAGCACCGCGCCGAGGTCGGGGCCGAGGTACCGGCCGCCGACGAGACCGGCGAACAGGAGCAGGAACATGCCGACGACGGCGGCGGTGCCCAGCCTCCTGCCGCGGGGCGTGGTGGTCGTGTCGCGGACCAGCCGCTTCCACAGGTAGAGGTGGGCGAGGCCGGTCGGCACGCCGAGCAGCAGCAGGAAGATCACGGCGCCAGTGTCCACGTTCTCGCGTTCGTCCGGCGTCTGGCCCCGCGATCGGCCATTCGGGTTGTCGTGTCACGAGCGCGGGACCGTCCGGCCTGGACGGACACCGGCGTCGCGGCGGCGAGGACGGGCATAAATGCGGAAAGTGACCGGGATATTGACGATGATCCGATGCCCCTGCCCCCTGGAATCCAGTGTTGACAGGTTATCCGAGCCGCTGTCACGCTCCCCGCAGCAAGGAGAAACCGCTTGCTTCCACGGGAGGAAGTACAGCGGTGTAATTAACTGGAGTTTCGTGGTGGGGTGGAAAGGAGAAACCAGGCGACTAGGTGGGGGTTCTCTTTTTCCTCATGAGGGGGACCTTCTTAGGGGATAACTCCTGGAAAGAGGCGACGAGATGACCTCGACCTTCGACGACGTGCGGAATGCGATGTGCCTGAACGGTCACGACCTGACTCCGCGCGAGGTCGCGGACATCGCGCGGCGCCCGGTGCGGCCGCGGGTGGGCGTCGACCCCGAAGCGCTCGCGCGCATGGAGTGCTCCCACGGCCTCAAGCTCCGGCTGATCGACCTCGGCCTGCCCCTCTACGGGGTCACGACCGGCTTCGGCGACAGCAGCGCGCGCCAGATCTCCGCGGTCAAGACCGCCGAACTCCAGCGCAACCTCGTCCGCTACCACCTCAACGGCACCGGCCCGCGCAGCAGTCCCGAGGTCGTGCGCGCCACCCTGCTGATCCGGGCCAACTGCTTGGCCAGGGGCCACTCCGGAGTCCGCCCGGCGCTGGTCGCGAGGCTGCTGGCCCTGTTGGAGAACGACGTCCTGCCGATCATCCCGGAGCGCGGCTCGGTCGGCGCGAGCGGTGACCTCGTCCCGCTCTGCTACCTGGCGAGCACCGTCATCGGCGAGGGGGACGTCCGGTTCCGGGGACGCGACGTCCCCGCGGTCGACGCCCTCGCCGAGTGCGGCCTCGAACCGTTCGTGCTGGAGGCCAAGGAGGGCCTGGCGCTCATCAACGGCACCTCCTTCATGTCCGCGTTCGCCGCGCTGGCGGTCGAGTCGGCCAAGGAGGTCGCCGCCGTCGCCGACCTGTGCACCGCGCTCGGCGCGCAGGTGCTGCTCGGCAACCAGGGCCACTACGACCGTTTCATCCACGAGCAGAAACCGCATCCCGGTCAACTCACGAGCGCCGACAACATCCGCGTGTTGTTGGACGGATCAGGTCTTTCGCGAACCTACGGAGAAGTGCTGACCTCCGATCCGATGCCGATCGGGGCGGGCTTCCACCACCTCGACCACGCCGTTCAGGATCGCTATTCCCTGCGCTGCGCACCCGCCGTCACCGGGGTTTTGCGAGATCTCGTGGAATGGGCCGAGAAATGGGTCACCATCGAGATCAACTCGACCAACGACAACCCGCTCTTCGACGCCGCCGACAACGCGGTGCGCAGCGGCGGCAACTTCTACGGCGGGCACATCGGGCAGGCGATGGACGGCCTCAAGCTCGCCGTGGCGAACGTGGCGGACCTGCTCGACCGGCAGCTCGCGCTCGTCGTGGACGAGAAGTTCAACAACGGGATGCCCGCGAACCTGGTGCTGCCGTTCGCCGAGGACGACTGGCGGGCCGGGCTGCACCACGGGTTCAAGGGGATGCAGATCGCCGCGTCCTCGCTCACGGCCGAGGCGCTGAAGCTGACCGCGCCCGCGAGCGCGTTCTCCCGGTCGACCGAGGCGCACAACCAGGACAAGGTCAGCATGGGCACGATCGCCGCCCGTGACGCCAGGACGGTGCTCGAACTGGCCGAGCAGGTCGCCGCGATCCACCTGCTCGCGCTCTGCCAGGCCGCCGACCTGCGCGGACCCGAGCTGCTCAGCCCCGCCACGCGGCCCGCGTTCGACCTGGTGCGCGAGCACGTGCCGATGGTCGACGCCGACCGGCGGATGGACGCCGACATCCACACCGTCGTCTCCCTGATCAGGAGCGGCGCGATGCGGACGTCGTGCAAGCTGCTGTGACGCCCGGCGCGGGGTTCTAGAGCGGTGGGATGAGCCCGGTGAACGTCCGGTTGCCGTCGCAGTGGGGGCACGACCGCCCGTTGTCCACGGTCCTGGGCGTGCCGCCGATCACGGCGAGCACCGGGTTCGCCACGAACCCCGCGCCACCGCACAGCTGGCACACCGTCCGCACCTCGCGGGTCACCTCGAACAGGTCCGACGGGTCTTCCTCGAAGTCCTCGTCGAAGCCCTCGTCGTCGTCCTCGGTGTAGTCGTCGTCCTGCTCGTCGTCCTCGCTCATCAGGGCACCACCGTACCCGTTGAGAGGTGCGCCACCGGCTCGTGGTCGAGGTAGTCCGTTCGAGTGTTTCAGCAGGTACCGTGCCGTACGTCATGCGCACGCTGTTGATCGACAACTACGACTCGTTCACCTTCAACCTGTTCCAGTACCTCGCGCGGGTGAACGAGCACGATCCGGTCGTCATCACGAACGACGATCCGCACTTCCGGCTGACCGATCTCGGCGGTTTCGACAACGTGGTGATCTCACCCGGACCGGGCGACCCCCGGAACAGGGGCGATTTCGGCCTCTGCCAAGACGTCATCGCGCACGCGCGCATTCCTCTGCTCGGTGTTTGCCTCGGGCACCAGGGGCTGTGCCTCGACCGCGGGGCCACCGTCGCGCTCGCGCCGGAACCGCGCCACGGCCGCGTCGACCTGGTCCGGCACACCGGCGCGGACCTGTTCGCCGGGCTGCCCTCGCCGTTCCGGGTGGTCCGCTACCACTCGCTGGCGGTCACCGACCTGCCGCCGGAGCTGGAACCGGTCGCCTGGTCGGACGACGGGGTGCTCATGGCCGTCCGGCACCGGACGCGGCCCGCGTGGGGGGTGCAGTTCCACCCGGAGTCGATCTGCACCGAGCACGGCCACCAGCTGCTGGCGAACTTCCGCCGCCTCACCGAGGAGCACCACGCGGTCGAGCCCGTCGAGCCCGTCCGGGTGACCCGACCGGCCGCCGCGCCGCCGTCGCGGGAGGTCCTGGTGCGGTCGCTGGACGCGCACCCGGACCCCGAGGCCGCGTTCGCGCGGCTGCACGGCTCGTCGCCGGACGCGTTCTGGCTGGACAGCAGCAGCGCGGGCGGGCGGGGGCGGTTCTCCGTGATGGGGGACGCGAGCGGACCGCTGGCGCGGGTCGCCACGGTCGACGTGTTCGCCGGGCGGGTGACCGTGACCGGCGCCGACGGCGTCACCGCGCACGACGGGCCGTTCTTCGACTGGCTGGAGCGCGACCTGGCGGAGAACGCCGTGCGGGCCCCCGACCTGCCGTTCGAGTTCGCGCTCGGCTGGGTGGGCTACCTCGGGTACGAGCTGAAGGCCGAGTGCGGCGGCGAGCTCGCCCACCGGTCCGAGCTCCCGGACGCGGCCATGGTGTTCGCCGACCGCGCGGTGGTGTTCGACCACCTGCTGCGGCGCGTGCACCTGCTGTCGTTGACCGACGACGGCTGGTTCGCCGAGGTCGAGGCCGCGCTGAGCGAGGTCGGCGCGTCGGCCGAGCCGGTGGGAGCGGTCGGCTCCGGGTTCGCCGGGGTGTCGCTGCGGCACGCGGGACCGCACTACCTGAAGCTGGTCGACGCGTGCCTGGAGGCGATCACCGCGGGGGAGACCTACGAGGTGTGCCTGACCAACCAGGTGACCTGGCGCGGCACCGTCGACCCGTGGACCGCCTACCGGTTCCTGCGGCGCGAGAGCCCGGCTCCGTTCGGGGCGCTGCTGCGGTTCGGCGCGCTGTCGGTGCTCAGCACCTCGCCCGAGCGGTTCCTGCGGGTCGACCGCGACCGCGTCGTGCTGTCCGAGCCGATCAAGGGCACCCGGCCGCGCGGTCGCACCCCCGAGGAGGACGCCGCGCTGCGCCACGACCTCGCCACCAGCGTGAAGGACCGCGCCGAGAACCTGATGATCGTGGACCTGGTCCGCAACGACCTCGGGCACAACGCGGAGGTCGGCTCGGTGGAGGTGCCGAGGATCTTCGACGTCGAGACGTACGCGACCGTCCACCAGCTCGTGAGCGGGGTCCGAGCGGTGCTGCGGCCCGGCGCCTCGACCGTGCGGTGCGTTCGCGACGCCTTCCCCGGTGGCTCGATGACCGGTGCGCCGAAGATCCGGACAATGCAGATCCTCGACGGCCTGGAAGGAGGGCCCAGGGGTGTCTACTCAGGAGCCCTCGGTTACTTCTCGCTGTCCGGATCAGCGGACTTCAGCATCGTCATCAGGACTCTCGTGGTCCACGAGGACAAGGTGAGTTTCGGCGTGGGCGGAGCCGTGATCGCCCTCTCGGACGGCGCCGAGGAATTCGAGGAGACGGCGGTCAAGGCGACTGCCGTGCTCCGTCTGCTCGACACGCCGTTTCCCGGTCGTCAGTCGAACGCCGCAGTGGACGCGGAATGGTCCACCACGTGAGTTAACGGCTCGTTTCGCCGCGTTGACCCGCCATCAGGCCAGGCCAACGCGGTGAAACGACGACGTGTCAGGAAGCGTGCGCTTCCTGGAACTGCACGACCAGGCCCTGCGGAATGCGGCCACGGTCGGAGATCTGGTGCCCCTGCGCACGCGCCCAGTCGCGAATGGCCTGCGCCTGAGCCTTGTCACCAGCCTTGACGGTGCTCTTGCCGGTGCCCTTGCGCTGCTTGCGACCTCCAGCGCGACGCGCCTTGGCGACGAAGTCGCCGAGCGACTCGCGCAGCTTGTCCGCATTCTCCTTCGACAGGTCGATGGAGTACTCCACACCGTCCAGCGCGAAGGTTACGGTCTCGTCGGCTTCGCCGCCGTCGAGGTCGTCGATGAGTTGGACGACGGTCTGCTGTGCCACTGTTCCTCCGTATGTGCTCGCATAGCGCGTGCTGCCGTCGACTGTAACTTCGCCACACGCTTCGGGGTCACCATAGTGCACAACGTGAATATCGGCTAACCTTTGAGAGGCAAAATGTGACTGATGCCCCCCGGTCGGGTCATTTTGGTGCCTGACGTTTAAATGCACGTCAAGACGGCGCCGGTTACCGCGACAAACGGCGCGCACGAGGGTGGTGCGGACGCCTATCCTGGAGGCGATACCCACCCAGGGTAGGGAAGGCCGGGAGTGATGCACGGGTACACCTCGAACAAGGACGACTACCTCAAGCGGCTCCGTCGCATCGAAGGCCAGGTGCGCGGTCTCCAGCGCATGGTCGACAACGACGACTACTGCATCGACGTCCTCACCCAGATCTCAGCGGCCACGAAGGCCCTCCAGGCCGTCTCCCTCGGCCTCCTCGACGAACACCTCAAGCACTGCGTCGCCCAGGCCGCGGCGGAGGGCGGTGAGGTCGCGGAGGAGAAGATCCGCGAAGCCAGCGCGGCCATCGGCCGCCTCGTCCGCTCCTAGGGCCCGTTTCCCGAGGGCGCGACCTGATCCAGTACAGTTGCGCCCTGCCGGCCCCCGTAGCCCAACCGGCAGAGGCAGCGGACTCAAAATCCGTCCAGTGTCAGTTCGACTCTGACCGGGGGCACTCCACTCGTTCTCCTCTTCGGCTCCTGACCAGCGGTACCGGTCAGGAGCCGAAGACGTTTGCGGCCCTGCCACCGCGGTGACCGATCGTCCCGCGCAATGGCTCCGAGCCCGTTCGCGGTGACGCGGTGCGCGGCCTTTTCGTTATCCCACCCGTCACCCGCCGTACCCGCGCTTGCGGCGCACTGGTGCATATGCGCACCCGTTCGGAGTCATCCCGCGCGTCCCTCGCTGGTGGTGAATGGAACGGGCTTCCTCGGGTTCTCGCAGCACGTTCTCCGCGTTCGCGGCCGGCGCCGCCGGGGTTTTCGTCGCGCGCGGAGAGGTTGACCCTCATATTTGCGCCGCGGTCCGGTCGGGCGGGTGTCGGGGCCGTCGCGGGGACGAAGTCGTGGTGGAAAGCGAGTGGGCGGTGTGCTAATCACCCGGTGCCCGCCGGTCCTCGCAGGACGGGGCTTTCGCTAACCGGCGGTGGGAAACGCGGTGCGGCACAGGGGTTCGCGGCCGGGTGAATGCGGTTCGGTGATCCGGTCGGTCGACCGGGCGAGGGTCACCTGGTGGTCGTGGGGGACCCGGAAAGGCTTATCGGACTTCGGGCCTTACCGAGTTCGCGACCTGCTCGGGCAGGGCGGGACGGGGGTCGTGCACCGCGCGTACGACTCGCTCACCACTCCACCGCGCGGACCCCGTCGTCGCTGTTCTGCCGCCGTCAGCCGGAGGTTTCCGCTCGCGGTGCCCCCGAAGCCTCGTGCCGACCGGTGTCGGAGTGCACGGGTAGCGTCCTCGCCATGTACGTGAAGCTGTGCGGGCTGCGCACCGAGGCCGACGTCGCGGTCGCCGTGGACGCGGGCGCGGACGCGGTCGGGTTCGTGTTCACCGCGAGCGCCCGGCAGGTCGACCCGGCGACCGCGAAACGGCTCGTGGCCGCCGTTCCGCCCGGTGTCCTGGCGGTCGGGGTGTTCGCGGGCGTCCCCGCCGCCGAGGCGGGTGACCTGGCCGTCGCCGCGGGCGTGGGCGCGGTCCAGTTGCACGGCGACTACCCGCGCGAGGCGTTCGCCGAGCTGGCGGGCCTGCCGGTGCGGCTGGTGCGCGCGACCGCGCTGCGCGCCGACACCGACCTGCGCGTCGGCGCGTACGGCGAGGAGTACCTGCTGCTCGACTCCCCGGTCCCCGGTTCGGGCCACCGCTGGGAACTGGACGCCCTGGCCACCCGCCCGGACGGCCCGTGGCTGCTCGCGGGCGGCCTGGACGTGGCCAACGTCGCCGACGCCGTCACCCGCGCCCAGCCCTGGGGGGTCGACGTGTCGAGCGGCATCGAGTCGTCGCGCGGTGTCAAGGACCACGGCCTGATGCGCGAGTTCGTGGCCGCCGCACACCTCCGCTGAACCACCACGGAACCTCCACGTCCCGGTGGTTGGCTGGGCGCATGGCGGACATCAGCTACCTGGACGACGTGGCGGCCACCCGTGCGGGCCACGACTACAAGCGGGCGCTCCTCGCGGCCCTGGCCCCCACCGGTGCCCACACCGTCCTCGACATCGGCTGCGGCCCCGGCACCGACCTGCCCGCGCTGGCGGCCCTGGCGGGCACCACCGTCGGCGTCGACCACGACCCGACCATGGTCGCCGAGGCCCGCCGCCGCACCGCCGCCCTCCCCGACGTCCGCGTCCTCACCGCCGACGCCCACGCCCTGCCGCTGCCCGACCACTCGGTCGACCGCGCCCGCGCCGACCGCGTCCTCCAGCACGTCGCCGACCCGCTCCGCGTGCTCACCGAGGTCCGCCGCGTCCTCCGCGCCGGCGGCCTGGCCGCGTTCGCCGAGCCGGACTGGGAGACGCTCGTCGTCGATCCGGGCGACCTCGACACGGGCCGCACCCTGGCCCGCTACCTGCGCACCGACGTCGTCCGCAACGCCGTCGTCGGCCGTCAGCTACCCCGCCTGGCGGAGGAGGCGGGCTTGGAGGTCCGCTCAGCCACCGCCACCGCCCCGGTGTTCCGCGACTTCACCGAGGCCGACCGCGTCTTCGGCCTGACCCGCACCGCGGAGCGGGCCGTGCGGGCGGGCGGGCTCACCCGCGCTGAGGTGGACCAGTGGCTGACGGCGTTGACCGCTGGCCCGTTCCTGGCGAGCGTGGTGCTGTCCGCGGTGGTCGTGGTCAAGCGGTAGCCGCTGCCACGGTCGCGTCGTGCACCGGTCCACGTCGGCCGGTGTGGCGGCCAGGCACGGGACGGAGCTGGTCGCGGCCGGCGCCGGGAGTGGACGGTGCTTTGTGGACGGAGGGTGGGCGACCGGGTGGTCGGACGGACCCGCCTGCACCCGTTCGGCGAAGCGGCGGACCGACTCCAGCACCTCGGGCAGCGGCTCCACGCCAATCCGGAAGAAGCGGACTCGTCGCGGTTCACCGGATCAGTGGGACGAACCGGTCGCACAAGGGGGCTGAGCAGCGGTGTTCCGGGGCGTC